>CAYVOE010000070.1:0-15223 GCA_964452795.1 uncultured Nitrospiraceae bacterium | reverse complement strand
CATCGTGTGGTTCCTGGGGGGCTACATCATCCTCCACCCCACCGCCACGGCGTCGGATCTGACGGCGGGCCAAATCATCGCCTTCCTGGGCTACCTGGGCATGTTCTGGGCGCCGTTGAACTCGCTGACCCAGATGTCCACCTGGTTCACCCAGTTCACGACCCAGGCCCACCGCGTGTTCGAGGTGCTGGACCAGGAGCCGGAAATCAAGGAGTCGGACGACTCCATCGAGATCGAGATCCAGGGCACCATCGAGTTCCAGAACGTCACCTTCGGGTACGACCCCCACATCCCCGTGCTGCACGACGTCAGCTTCGTGGCGCACCAGGGCGAGATGATCGGGATCGTGGGCCACAGCGGCAGCGGCAAGTCCACGACGGTCAACCTCATCTGCCGGTTCTACGATCCCCGGGAAGGGCAGGTCCTCATCGACAACGTGCCCATCACGAAGCTGCGCAAGAACTGCCTGCGCCGCCAGATCGGCATCGTCCTCCAGGACCCGTCGCTGTTCCGGGGCACGGTGGCCGACAACATCGCCTACGGCAATCCCGACGTGGCGCCGGAACAGGTGCTGGACGCCGCGCTGGCGGCCAACGCCCACATGTTCATCACGCGCAACCACGACGGGTACGACCTGCGCCTGGGCGAGAGCGGCTCCGGTCTGTCGGGGGGAGAACGCCAGCGCGTGGCCATCGCCCGGGCCCTCCTCCACAACCCGCGGGTGCTTATTCTCGACGAAGCCACCTCGAGCGTCGACACCATCGCCGAGCGGGAGATCCAGAAAGCCCTCGAAGGGCTGAGCCTCGGGCGGACGGTCATCGCCATCGCCCACCGCCTGTCCACCCTGCGCAACTGCGACCGCATCCTGGTCTTCGAGGAAGGGCACATCCGCGAGCAGGGCACCCACGAGGAGCTTCTGGCCCTCAACGGAATCTACAAGCGGCTGGTCGAGATCCAGACCCAGCTCACGGGGGGCGACCTTTACGACATGGAGCTGGAGCCCGCGCCGGCGGCCTCGTCCGGCACGAACAACGGCGACGGCAAGGCCCCGGTGGACGGGAACGGAAGCGGCGACGACGGGGAAGCTCCCGCGGCGGTGGCGACCCTGGCCCCTCCCAAGCGCGGCGCCGAGCGTCACCGCGGCCAGATCCCGCGGATCCACTACCTCGATCCCAAGCAACTGCGCATCTACTCGATGGTCGAGGGCGACATGCGGGTTGTATACGGCGACGTGGTGCACAACCACGTGCGGGCCTACCGGTGCTTCCCCATTTCGCGTCCGAGCGAGTTCATCGCCCTGTGGACCGGCAATTCGGCCCTCGAGCACCACGAGATCGGCGTCATCCGCCGGCTGAAGGAACTCAATCCGAGCTCGCGCCTGGCCGTGGAGCACGAACTGTCGAAGCGGTACTTCATCCACTTCATCCGAAAGATCCACGACATCCGGGAAGACGTGGGGTTCCTGACGTGGAACGTGGAGACCGACAAGGGGCCCATGGAGTTCATCACGCGGCGGTGGGACCGGCAGGCGGTCGTGGAAGGCGGGACCAACGGGCGGATCATCTCAGACGTGGACAACAATCGGTTCGAGATCGAAGACCTGGATGCCCTCGACCCGACCAGCCGGGGCATCTTCCAGACCTACATCTTCTGGTAAGAATCGCGCGGGAGCGCCCTTGAGAATACGAAGCGCCGAAGGGACGCGAGACGGTCCCTTCGGCGCTCGCTTTTCAGGGTTCTCGCTCGGGGAAACGGAGCAGCCGCCCCGTTTCAGCCGGACTTATTGCGCGATCTCTTCCTGAACGCCGGTAGCGGTGTCCTGGATGCGTTCACCGCCCCGTTCGACGTCGCGACCGAAGCCGCGGAAGGTGTTGCAGCCGGCGGTGGCCACCACGAGGGCGAGCATGGCGATCGCCATGAAAGTCCGTAGGAACGTCATTGTCACAACCTCCTGTGTTGGAAGAGTCGATTTTGATTGGTTGGTGCGGGAAAGTCGTTTGGGAGAAGCAGCTGACACTGCCCAAGAGGGCCGGGTGAGTCCATAAGTGTTATACCGCCTTTGGACGGCTTTATGCAACTTGGCCGGGAAAAGAATCTGGACGGCGGGGGCGGGACGCAAGGGCAGGGCCGGCGTCTTCCGGACGGGGACGGCGTCGGAGCGGGATAAACTGAAAGCGCCGTCGGGGGCACGGGAACCATCCCCTTGACCGTCTCAAACAACGCGCCCCGGAAGGCCACTTCAACCCCCCGGGGCACTATTGGTTTTAAATACGCCGTATAGCGGCCGGTTAGACGCCGGGATCCGCTTCGTCCACGCCCGTGGTGACCTCGGTGTCGGTCGCCGGAGCGGTCGTCTCGTCTTCGGCCGCGCAACCGACAACGCTGACCAACCCGACCATCACAAACGCGGCGGCGAACAGCAGTTTCAAGAACTTCATCCTCCAATGCCTCCTTCTCTGGGTGACAGTAGACCCTTAACCGTGGACTCGGACTGTCGGCCTTCGTCCACGCAAAACCGGCGTATGCCGGCTTCTCCCGTTCCGCAGCCAGGACCGTGTACCTCGACGGGTCGCCCGCGCCCGATGGGCGCGCGGCGAAATGCGGACTCCGCCTCGGGAATCGGTCCCGCCCACGAGACGAATTCCTAAACTGGATCCAGACCCCTCAGCCCTTGCTTGGGCGTATATTAGCATATTGGATGGAAAATCAACAGCACGTAAACAGTGAACCGGCCGAGGCTTTCTCTTCCGATTCAACTCTCGAAACGCTCGCCGTGGACCGTGCGGATCAGGTGCAGGATGTTGCCAAAGGGCGTCTCCCGCAGGAGCCCGTGGTCGAGGTTGAAGATGTGGCCCCGACCGCCGCCGGCGCGCACGCACGCCCGGGCGGAATCGGCAATGGCTTCGCGGCTTCCCCGCGCCAGGAGCCGGTTGCTCACGTTCCCCTGCACCACCCGCTGCGCACCCAGGCGCGCCCGCGCTTCGTCGATGCCGATCGAGCTCGGGAGGCTGATTACGTCGGCGCCGGCCTCGTCGAGCAACTCGATTTCGTCGCGTTCCCGTGCGAAAGCGATGGTGGGCACGCTGCCCCGCAGCGACTCGAAGATGCGCTGCTGGTACGGGAGGGCGAAGGTGCGGTACGCCGCGGGGGAAAGGAGGTATGCGGCCGACTCGAAGAGCTGCACGGCCGCCGCCCCCGCGCGAATCTGGAGCCGCAGGTAGTCGACGGTCATCTCGGTCAAGCGCTCGAGCAACTCGTGGGCGAGGGCCGGCTCCTGGTCGAAGAAGGCCTGAGCCTGCTCGGCGCGCGCCCCGAAGCTGCGTCCTTCAATCAGGAACACGGCCAGCGTGAAAGGCGCGCCGGCGAAGCCGAGGACCGGCATGGCGCCGTCGAGCTCTTCCCGGACGAGTCGGAAGATCTCGGGGATGAACGGCAGCGCCTCCACCACGTCGTAGGTGTGCAAGGCGCGCACCTGGCTCGCCGTCCGAATCGGCGATTCCAGCACCGGGCCCGGCCGGAATAGAAAGGGCGCGCCCATGGGTCCCAGGGGCGTGAGGATGTCCTGGAAATAGATCAGCGCATCGACGCCCATGCGCCGCGGCAGCAGCGTGGTCCGGGCCGCCAGTTCGGCGTGCCGGAACATCTCCTCGAGGGGAAGGCCGGCCTCCTCCTTCAGGCGCAGATAGGCGGGGTCGGTCCGGCCGGCCTGCCGCATCAGCCAAACCGGCACCTGCGGGGTCCGTTCGCCCCGCACCGCGCGCATGAAGAGGTCGTTTCGATAGGTCTGCTGGGTTTCTATTGTCACATTCCTTCCCCGGACTGTCTCCCCCGGTCGACTGAGTCGACCCATTATCCTGTTTCAGATCCCCTTGTTCAAAGGGCCCGCCCGCCGCTCCCGTACGGATCGGGGCCCGGTGCGGGTGATGAGTCCGCGCGCCGGGCCCCTGCGACTCCTACAGGCCGATGCACTTTTCGATGAGGTCTTTGGGAACGGGCAGGCCGAGGACGGACAGCACGACGGCGATCTGGCACCAAACCTCGTTCTGCGCCGGGACGGGCCGGGATCGGCCGAGGGCCTTGACGTGTTTCATAATGGAGCCTCCTGTTTGTGGTTAAACGCTTCCAGTCCCCGCTCGCGGGTCATCATGCCACAGGTTCCGCTATCGCCTCAAAGCAGATCCCTACTACTGGCGCACCTCGGAGTTTTCGGTGATCGAGTATTCCCGTTTCGAGAGATCGACCGTCACGACCGTGCCGTCGGCGTAGGTGGCCCGCTGGACCCGCCGGTCGGGGCTGAGGAACTCGTGGTTCACCATCTCCTGGTGCGCGAGCCGTTCCGCCAGGGCCGCCGCCTCTTTCACCCGCTCGAGGGCCTGACCCGTCGTGCCGGGACCGGCGTAGGGCAGCCCGGCGTTGAGCAGGCAATGGAGCCAGCCCGCGTCGCCCCTGGGGATGCCCCACCCGCCGTCGTCGCCCATTTCCCACGGAACCAGGATGGATTCGTGGTAGACGAGGTTGAACAGCGGAACGGGAATGCCCCGGGCCTCTCCCCCGCCGATGTTGGGATAGGTGGCGTAGGGAGCGTGGTGGACCAGGTGTATCGTGGCGGTGAGGTAGTCGGTGGGCTCCTCCGAGCTGACCACGTAGCCGCGGGCCTCGAGGAGCTCGAAGCATTCCCGCCGGTACCGGGCGCAGTCGCTCCGGGTGACCGGATGGGCGGCCTGGTAGCTCTCCTCGAGAGGCACGATCGAGAAGACGTCGAGATAGGCGCCTCTAACATTTACCCCGTTCTGCGCGAAGAGGTCGTGGTTGCGGCGGACATAGTCGGGAGCGAACCGGGGGCTCAGCACGGTCTGCGGCCCGCCGCACCAGGTCGAATAGTAGGGACGGGAACCGTCGCCGTTGAGCTGGGCCAGGCGGTCGTCGTAGGAGACGGCGTTGTAGTAGAAGTCGCGGTATTGATCGTGGACCGCGAACAGGTAGCCGAGCTCCTCGCAGGTGTCGGCGAAGCGGCGCAGCCCTTCCCAGCCGCCCTGCTCGGCTCCCGCCGGCAGCACGTCGGGATGGCCGTTGTCGTAACCGTAATACCCCCACCCGTCGAGGTGGACATAGGCGTCCTCGATGCCGTTGGCCTTGCAGGTGCGCAACGCTTCGACCAACTGATCGAAGGTGGTGAGGTTGTGGTTGGCCTCGATGCGGTCTTTGTTGAACAGAGAGGCCTCCGGCACGAAATGGTACAGCGCGCCCAGGTGAAGCACGGGCCGGCCGATGACCTCGGCGAGGGCGGGCGTGCGGACGAGCTTTTCGGCCAGCGACACGAACCGGCCCGTCTCCCGGGCGTAGCGGCGATAGCGCTTGGCCATGGTGACGTACGTGGCGTCTTGCTGGAACACGTATCGAGCGGTGCGCAGATAGCGCAGGCGCTTCATGCTCGCGTACCACCGCGGCCGGATCACCGTGGGCCCGCCCGCGGGGTGATCGTAGGCGGCGCCTCCGTCGTCGTCGGTTTCGAGGATGGTCATCACGCCGTGACCGTGTCGGATCTGGCCCCACCAGGGCATGTACAGCGCCCGCGAGTTCGACAGGTTGCGCTGATGAATGTCCTGGGGCCAGTCCCCGGGGAGCAGCATGCCCTGCATGTGGGGTATGACGGAGACGACCTCGGGCATGTTCTCGACCCGAATCGCCTTGGGCCAGTTGACGGCCTCAAGTTCGACGTTGTCGGAGGGGGCGGCGATGTCGAAGACGATCTCGCTGCCGATGAGGGTGATGGTGATGTCGAGGGCGAGGCCCGGCGCATCGGGAAACCCCGCGAGATGAAGGACGCCGCCCGCGCCGTATCCCGGCGAGAAGGGCTTCAGGTTGATGGTTCCCGCCGAGGTCAGGCGGATCGACCCGCCGGCCAGCTCGATGTCGCGGTCGTCGGAAGGCAGAAACTCCCATTGCGTATACCCGAGCCCGACCGACATGGCCAGGTCCGACTTCGAGATCCGCACCTGCATCAACTGCGGCGCGGCGGGATCGAAGAGAATCCACGCGTCCGGCGTCTCGCGCAGCGTCTCCCGGTTGTGCTGCGGCCGTGCAGCGGCGTTCGCCCACAACCACATCCGGACTTCGTCCATTTGTCGGTAGAGATCGTTGAAGGCCTCCTCGTCGGCGGCGCCGGCATCGAGGGCGGACTTCAATTCCTCGAGTTTCGCCCGCTTCTCCTGGTCCAGCTCTCCGGGGACCACCCATTCATCGAGCCGTTCGAGGTGAAATCGCAGCGTCTCCAGTCGAGGCGCCAGGTCTTCCGGCGCGGCAAGCAAACTTGCCCATAGCAGCAGAGTCAGTGTCATCGGTTGTCCTCCGTTCCCCTGTATCCCCTCGCCTCACCAGCGCATGCGTATCTCGACGGGGCCTTGTCCGCTGTGCTTGATGACGACTCCTCCGAGCTCCGGCGAATAAAGCCAGCCGCTCTCGGCCCGGGTCAGGGCGACGCTGTCCGCCGCCGCCTCGCCGGCGCCCTCGACCGTCTGCGGCCGGGGCACGGGAGACAGCAACGCGTACGACGCAATGCCGCCGCGTCCGGCGAGGGTAAAGGCCACGCGCCGCTCTTCGGCGCTGCCGTCGACCTCCGTGATGTCGCCCGCCGCGTTGAGGAAGACCGGGCCGTGGGGCGATTCGAGACGCACATACCGGGGCTCCGGCGACAGTCCGCGCAGGCGAAACGCGTTGAGGAGGAGGTTCTCGGGGTTGATGTCGGCCGGGTTCGGGCGGTTGCTCACCATGTTCCACGAATCGGGGTAGCAGCCCTTGCTGGGTCCGTCGGGGTACTGCTGCCAGATGGCCGAGTTTGTGATGCCCTCGGCGATTTGGTTCCACCGGAAGGAGTTGTCGAACTCGGCGAGGTCCTGTAGGGCATATGCGTAGACGAGGCCGCACCACACCACGGGCAGCCCCAGCCAGGAATGGGTGTAGTGGGTCGACCCGATGACGGAGATCACGTTGTAGCGCATGGTGGGGTAGCCTTCCATCTCCCAGGTGTAGAGGAAGGGAAGCCCGGTCCAGGCCCAGTAACGCGCGTGGTCGAGGTGCTTCGCATCGCCCGTCAGCCGGTAGGCCTCGGTGTAGGCGCGGATGGCCTGGGCCGCGGCGAGGATGTCGGGCTGGTAGAGCGGGCACTCCCAGGTCTGGGCGCCCCGGGGCACCTCGTACTGCTCCATCTGCTTCATCGCCTCGAGGCTCCGGTTCATGAGCTCGTGGTCGCCCGTCAACCGGGCCGTGCGCAACAGGATGAACGACGGATAGGCCGCCTGGCTGAGGGTGTGATCGCCGACCAGACCCAGTTCGGCCGTCTTCTCGCTGCTGGGCCGCCACACCCACAAGCCGTTCTCGCGCTCCCGCAGGCGCGCCTCCGCGGCCCGGCGCATGTCGGCGAGGGCTTCGGGCATGTAGCCCGCATAGAAGGGTAATTCGCCGAAGAGGGTGTGGCAGGCGACGTTGCTCCAGAAGTATTCCGGGCCTCTCTCTTCGAGGGCGCGGTTGAACACCGCCTCGATGCGCCGCAGGCTCTCCTCGCGCGCCTTCTCGGACACGCCCGCCTCGATGTCCACAAGCATGGGCACGGCAAAGGAAACGGCCAACTGGGGGTCCCACCCGTGGCAATGGCCCCAGCCGGGCGGGTCTTCGTTCCAGACGGTCTCGTGGTAGGCATGACGCGACAGCGCCCGCACGTCGTCCCACGGCCGGGGGAGCTCGGACGGCTCCGGCAGGCCGAAGGCATCGAAATAATGGGCCATGGCCTGAAGCGCCAGCCCGCCCTTGTGGGGTCCGCGCACGATCGAGTCGGCGGGGTAACGGGACGCGTGATCCAGGACCAGCGCGGAACGCAGGCGGAGGGTGTCGCCCGCCTTCATCGCGTAGGGCCGCTCCGCCGCGTAGGCGTTTTCCTTCACGTACTCGCCCACGGACGGCGCGAAGATCGACATGTGGATGTGCCCGTAACCGGAGTCAAAGGCCGGGGCGAGGAACCGCGCGGCGGGATGCTGCTCGCCGGGCGCCCATTCCTGGTTCGCGTCCCACATCAGGGCCACCAGTCCCCCCCGCGCCTGGACCGCCGTGAGGGGCGTGGCGATCTTGTGCGCCGCCGGCACCCGCCGGACGCTGAGGGGATAGGCGAGATCGCGGGTAGAAGACGACGGCTCATGCCCCTCGAGATATTCGAGGCCCGGGAAGATGGCGAAGTCCTTCTCCACGCCGAAGGAGCGGTCACCGGCCAACACCACAGGCCCGTAAAACGCCGCGACCTGCAGCGAATCGTCGGCGGTGAGCGATGCGTTGACGTCAATGCTCGGCGAATCGTCCCTGGGGCTCAGGACGACCGCGGCCCGGGCCGCCGTTCGGCCGTCTTCCTCTGCGAAGGCGAACTGAATCCGCAGGGAGTCCCCGTCCTCGCCGGCTTCCACACGGAGGTCCTTCGGCTCGGCGTGAAGTTGCTGCTTGTCCGCGCCCAGCGTTACGAGGCTGGCCAGCGGGTACAGCGTGGCCAGGCGCTGCCATTCCTGACCGTTCCACGTCTCGGCAATCCCGTAGGCCTCCGCCCGGTCGCCCACGATGCAAACGCGGGAATGGCCGTTCTCGACGACAGCGAGGAGCCGCGCGGCGTCCCCGTCGCCTTCTGTCACCCGGACGCGGGGATTGGTGGCGTGTTCACCCGGCAGTTCAGGCGGCGCCGGCATGACGGGGACCTGCCGCTCGTTCACCGCGATCGCCCCGGGCTCGCCCGCCACGATGTCACGCCAGACCAGGGTCTTCTCTTCGCCCGGTCGTATCGTACCGAGGTCTTGCTCCTCCCCTCCGGGGACGGTCAGCGCGCTCGCCGGGCCCGCCGGACGAATGGGCAGCACCGCCCGTCCGCCGCCGGTGTAGGTGCCCAGGCCGCTGTTGCGGACCGTCAACAGGGCGTTGAAAGGTTCTCCGGCGATGATAAGTGGCGTCGAGAGGGCGAAATCCACGTTCTCGACGCGCGGAGCGTGGGCGCCGGCGGTGACCGAAGCCAGCTCGGCCCGGCCCTCGTCCACGACGAGCTCTACGGGGACCGGCCGGTCGAAATGCACGGGAACCCAGTGCGACCCCGCCGACAGCGCCACCCGTTCCGTTACGTCGCCGCTTCGGACCGCGACCCGCGCGGGCGCGTCGCATTGGATGTGCGCGAGGGCCACGCCGTTGACCTCCGCCGGCACTTCGGCCATGTCGCCGTCGGCGGGAAGCGTCACCAGGAGCGGCTGGGCGAAGACGGCCCAGTCGTAGTTGGACCGGTCGATGGCGTTGGTGCGGAACTCGACGGCCACGCGCCGGCCCCGCCACGGAGAGAGGTCCACCGCCCGGGCCTGCCACCCGTCGCCCTTGTGATCCTCCTGAAACACCGTCTCGCCGTCGATGCGGATGGAGAACCGCACGCCGTCCGGGTCGCTGGGATCGTTCCAGGGAACGCCGTCGCGGAAACCGATGCGGAACAGCAGGAAGGGGATTCGCGGAAGGGCGTCGGCGGACGGGATGGCCACCTGCTCGTACCGCAGGACGGCGTCCCCGCTGCCGGGGTGGAGGAAAATACCGGGGAACGTGACCCCCGCGGACTTTTCCGTAAGGCTGGCGGACGCCGCGGTGGAGTTTTCCACGTACGACGCGTCGAAATCGCGGGCAAAATCCTTTCGCACGTCCACCGCCGGCCCGCTCCGGCTCAACCCTCCGTCGGCGGTCAGGTTCACGATTTGTGCGTGAGCGGCGGTAACCACGAAAGTCGCGCAGAACAGAAGCATGGCCCTCAACATTCGGACACTCCCCTGGTTCACTTCCCCTGGACAGACCGTTGCGCCAAGCATGGAGGCGGACACGGGCCCGAAGAGCGGTGCGCTCAGTCGCGGGTCTGGCGGGTCATCATCACGATGAAGCCGCCGACCAGGAACAAGGCGATCCAAACGGTCAGCGGCACCTCGATGCGGGCCAGTCGCGGGATGAGCGTGATAGCGCCGGTGAAATCCAGCAGCGCCATCGCCAGACCCGTCAGGGTCAGCACGTACCCGACGAACCTCATGACTCCCTCCTTCCTGAACCTCGACGGGCATTCTAGACCGTCGCTCCGAGGGGGTCAATCGCCTCGCCGAGGGCGAGTTCCGCCGTCCCCGGCTCGGACGGCATGCCCATCCGCCATTTCCGCGGCCGTGCCGCGTCCACCCGGATGGAATCGGTCCGGCGGGGGCGGTAGAATAGGTGACGAGGCACAGGACGGCCTCACGGACATCTCGGGACTAAGCCGCGCGCATACATGGACTCCCAATATCGGATACGCCGTCTGGAGGGACAGATCCACGCCCTTCAGGGCGAGCTCGATCGTCTTCGGGCCCTGTCACCCTCGACTTCGTCGACCGATTCCGGTTCGGAATGGGCCGGTCGCGCGGGCGTGGCACTCCTACTGGCGCTCGCGGCGGCGGCCATGGTCGCCCTGCTTCGCGCGGAATCCCTGACGCCGGTTGAACGGGTCGCCATCGCCCTGGGCGCTTCGGCGGCGGCCCTGGCCTACGGCCTGGCGGGCGGAGTCCCGGCCCAGCGGCTCCGGCACGGCGCCCTCGCCCTGGGCCTCGGCGGACTCTACTTCGGCCTCTACGGGGCCATGTCGCTGCCGGCCCTCGAGGTGCTTTCGCCGTCGGTCCCCCGCCTTCCCGTGCTGCTGGCATGCCTGCTGTTCTGCATGCTCCTGGCCCATGCGCGGCGAAGCGCCGTCGCCGCCGGCACGGCACTCGCCACGGCCTACGCAACGGCCGTCCTGAGCGGCGCCGAGCAAAGTCCCGACGGCCTGGCCTATGCCCTGTGCACAGGAGCGGCCTGCGCCGTCGCGGCCCTCCTGCTCCACGCATACCATCGGTGGGTGTCGGTGACGTGGATCGCTTTTCTCGGCACCTACGCCATATTCGTCGCCTTTTTCCGCGAGCCGCCCGCGTTTCTGCCCATTTCCGACGACCGCCACTTCATGGCCTCTCTCGTCTTTCTGAGCCTCGTGTTCTTCATCGTCTCCTGCGCCTGCATCGGCGACCAGCGACCCGGCCATCCGCGCCGGCCCGCCGTGACCCGGCTCGCCGTGGCCAATTGCGCGGTATACTTTCTCCTGGTGCAGGGGCTGATGACGGAATACGCGCCCCGCCACGTCGGGACGTTCTACGGGGCCTACGCGGCGGTTCTGGGCGGGCTTGCCGTAGCGGCGGCCCTTATCGCGCGGCGGCGCAGTCGGCTCGCCGAGGCTTTTCTCGCCGCGGCGCTGGTGGTTCTGGCCATCGCGGGCTTTTCGCTCCTGTCCGGAGGGGCCCTCTGGCTCACCCTCGCGGCGACCAATCTGATCCTGGCGCTGCTCTACGCCCGCACCCGCATCGTGTTCTTCAAGGCCGCCAATCTGGCCCTGGTCCTCGTTCTGTTCGTGGCGTGCCTGTGGGCGGTCAACTGGCAGGGCATCCTCCGCGTGGGCGAGTACACCGTGGGCTCCGACGCGGCGGCAGGCGTGGGCATTCCGTTGATCCTGGTGCTGGCGGCGGCGGTGTACGCCAACCTCGTCCGGCCCCGGCGCTCGGAAGGCGCCCACACGCCCTGGTTCCTCGAGGGCACCCCGCTCGATCCGCGAGACGGACACATGAGCCTCATCCACGCCGCGGCGGCGGCGCTGGTCCTGCTGACCCTGACCGTGTTCCACGCCGGCGACGACGCGGCGTTGCCCTATTTCGTGGCCGCCGAGGCAGGAGCCCTCCTCGTCGCGGGATATATCCTGTTCACTCCGGCGGTGCGCATGGCCGCCGTGGCCCTCCTCGCCGCGGCCCATGTGGTATTCCACTTCTTCGAGTTCTCGCGCATGGATGCCGCCCCCACGACGTGGACCGTCGCCCTGGCGGTCGGCACGGGGGTCGCCGCCCTGGCCTGGGAGCGGGACACCAAGCGCGCGGCGGGCATCGCCCCGGATAAGCACGACCTCGTGGGGATCCTTCCGTACCTCCCGGCGCTAGCCCTCGCGGCGCAACTGGTCCACCGCCACATCGACGGACTCAACGGGCCTGCGGTGTTGAACGGCATCGCCGTGGCCCTGCTGATCCTGGCCCTCGCCGTGCCCTATGCCGGGCTTCGCACGGCCGCCCTCTTCGCATTCGCCTGCGGCGCGGTGGATTTCGCGCTCCGGTTCCGCGACGGCTCCGCCTTCGAGGGCGATCCGGCCCAGCCCCTCATCCGGCTGTTCCCGATCCTCTTCGGTTTGGTGGCGGGCGAACGCCTCTTGGCGTGGGGCGATCGCCATACCCCCACCGATTCCCCCGAAAAGACGTTTCGCACCCTGCTGGCGACGGGCGCCGCGACGATGGCCGCCGCCGGCATTTACCTCGCCGCCCCGCCGCGCCTCATCACCCCGGGGTTTGTCGCCCTGGCGATGCTCCTGTGGCTCCTGAGCCGCGCGGCCCGGGAGCGACGGTACCTGTGGCCGGCACGGATACTCTTCGCCGTGGCCATCGTTCGGGCGGCCTTCCACGACTTCCCGGCCCTGTCTCCCGCGGGTCGAGCGGCGCTGCTCCTGATCCCCGCCGCTGCTGTGCTCGCCGTTGCGGCCTGGCGGCGCCTTCGTCGGCGCCGGGCGCCCCTTCTGCCCGCATCACCCCTTCCCGAAGAACGGACTGCCGATGGACGACCGGCTTAAGGCCGCCCGATCGATTTGCGCCACCCTCACCGAGGCCGGTTACCGGGCCCTGCTGGCCGGCGGGTGCGTGCGCGATCTGCTCCTCGAGGTGCCGCCCAAGGACTACGACATCGCGACCAACGCCCGGCCCGAGGACGTGGCCCGCCTCTTCGACAAGACGGTTTCCGTGGGCGCGGCCTTCGGCGTCCAGGTGGTGGTCCTTCCGGAAGGCCATTTCGAGGTCACCACGTTTCGCCGCGACGGACCCTACCTCGACGGGCGCCACCCCAGCACCGTGACGTATAGCGACGAGGAAGAGGATGCCCGCCGCCGCGATTTCACCATCAACGCCTTGTTCTACGACCCTCAGGAAGAGAAGGTGGTCGATTACGTGGGCGGTCAGGCCGATATCGAACGGCGCCTCATCCGCACCGTCGGCGACCCGCACGAACGCTTTTCCGAGGACCACCTGCGCCTCCTGCGGGCCGTGCGCTTCGCCGCGCGTCTGGGCTACGACATCGAAACGGAGACTCTCGACGCCATCCGCGAAATGGCGCCCCTCATCCATAAGACCAGCGCCGAACGCATCCGCGACGAGCTTACCAGGATGCTCACGGAAGGCGGCGCCCGGCGGGCTTTCGAGCTTCTCGACGAGACGGGGCTCCTCGAAGAGATCTTGCCCGAGGTGGCCCGGATGAAGGGTTGCGAGCAACCGCCGGATTTTCATCCCGAGGGCGACGTCTGGGTCCATACGCTGCTCGCCCTCGACCGGCTGGAAGACCCCTCCCCCACCCTGGCCTACGGACTGCTGCTCCACGACGTCGGCAAGCCGGTCACCCAAACCTTCGAGGACCGGATCCGGTTCAACAACCACGACAAGGTGGGCGCGGAGATCGCCGACGACATCTGCCGGCGCCTGCGCATGTCGAACCCGGACCGGGAACGCATCGTCTGGCTCGTGGACCAGCACATGCGCCTCGCTTCCGCTCCCGACATGCGGCCGAGCCGGCTGAAACGGTTCGTGCGGGAGGAAGGATTCCCCGAGCTCCTCGAGCTGTGCCGCCTCGACTGCCTCGCCAGCCACGGCGATCTGCGTCTGGTCGAGTGGCTCGAGGACTACGTGGCAAACCTTAAGCCGGAAGAGATCAAGCCCGAACCGCTCCTTCGGGGCGGCGATCTGATTGAGATGGGCTACAAACCGGGTCCCGTCTTCTCGGAAATTCTCCGCCACATCGAGGACGCTCAGTTGGAAGGAGAAATCTCGACGCCGGAGGAAGCCCGCGCCCGCGTCCGGGAGCGGTGGCCCGCCCCCGCGTCCTGACCGTCGCTACGGCTCGGCCGGGGCGATGTGGACGGGCAAGGCATCCTCCCGCGGGAGGAGCCGGAGCACCACCCGTCCCGACTCGTCCTCGACCCGCTCGACGACAGCGCCGGACGTCTCGATGGGCGCACCCGGCCGGAGCAGGCGGAAATCGGGCGCCAGCGCCGCTCGTACGGTTTCCCGGTCGAGAGCCACGAGCCCTTCCTCCGGCCCCCAGCTCAAGACTTCGAGCTCGGGAGCGTTTCGGCTCAGCCGGTTGAGCTCGAGCAGGGAGACGTGCGGGATTTCGCGGCTGAAGGGCGTGTCGTAGGACACGCTTTCAGACAGGCGCACCGGGGCCGTGAGGTAATACCGGTAGTCGGGAAGCACGCCAACGGGCCCATCCCCCGCATCGGCGACGGCCGCGGCCTGCCGCTGAAAAGCGACCACTTCTTCACCCGCGTGTTTCCAGGCGAGATTCGACCGGATCTGCATGACGAAAAACACCGCCGCCAGCACGGTGGTACCCGCCACCACCGTGCTCCGCCACCGGGGGTGATCCATGATCCGCAGAAACAAGGCCACGAGGGCGATGTTGAAGAGGCCGTTCTCGACCAGGAGCTGTCCGCCGCCCACCAGATGCACGAAATCGACGGGTCGATCGGGCGGCGCCAGACGCAAGGCCAGCATGGCCAAAATGCCGAAGAGGATCGCCGGATGCCGCGCCCGGCGGTAGATGAGCAGGAGCACCACCGCCACCGTGAGCGCCGCGAGCCAGCCCAGCCACGGCCGCTGCTGAATGGCGAGCACGGTCTCGGGAAGGAACCCGATGGGATAGAAAATAAAGTAGAGGGGCGCCCACATGTCGCCGAGATCGAACCCGCGAGACCGGAAGGTTTCGCCGTGCAGGAGGAGTCCGACGATCCCCGAGACGAAGGGCAGGATCAGGCGCTTCGCCGCGCCCGGACGGCGCACCACGAGCCATTCAAACAGGGCCGCCACCAGGAACAGGAAGGTGCTCGAGGGAAAGAGCGCCGCCGCGACGAGGAACAGCACGCCCGTCAGGGCGCTTTTCATCGGCCCCGGCGTCTGGGTCTGCCATGCGTAGGACGTCAAGGCCGCCAGCGTCGCCAGCGCCGGAAGCAGATCCACCGCGCCCGTGAGATTCATAACCGCCTCGGTATGGATCGGGTTCGCCATGAACAGGACCGCCGCCAGGTTCCCCAGCCATTGCGGGCCTC
>CAYVOE010000069.1:0-15297 GCA_964452795.1 uncultured Nitrospiraceae bacterium | reverse complement strand
TGCCCTGGGCCAGGAGGCGGCAGAGGGCTCCGTCGCATCCGCAGATGCCGGCGCAGGCCTCAATGATGCGACTGCGGGCCACGTGGATCTCCGGAGTGGCGTAGATCAGGTCGACGAGCGTGTCGTGGGCCTTGTCGAGGGTGTGGAGGACCTCGAGGGGCTCCCCGGCGGAGGCCTGGTCCAGCAGGGCCTCAACCCCGCTCAGATCGATGGGATACATCCGGGCGAGGCGGAGATTGATCTCGATCTGCCGGCGCACGTCGTCGGCCAGGCAAAGGGCCACCCGGTCCCGTTCGCGCGCGCACACGTCGGGCTCTCCCACGAGGACCCCGCGGGCCTGTCCGGGGAACATCTCGAGATGGCGCTTGAGGTCCATGGGAACCCATTGGCGGGTCTGGATGAAATCGAAGATGTCGTAGATCTCGAGCCCCTGAACGACCTCTCGGGGAATGTTGACGTTGACCGAGGCCATGCCGCGCACGTCGTTGCTCACCACGAAATAGAGGCTGAAGTCGGGACCCCGCAGCCGGAACCCGCCGACGGGCGGAACGTCCGGCGGCAGCTTGTTGCCCTCGCCGCTCAGGCTGCTGGCATACCACTGCTCGGGCAGCCGCCCCGGGGTGGTGCGGAGGATCAGGGGGGCGAGGGCGTTGAACCGCTCCATGCGCTCGCCCAGCTCCGCCCAGAGGTCGCTGAAGGTCAGGAAGGGGCCCGTGAGCGAACGCTGGCAGCTCCCGTTCATCCAGATGGGGTCGTTGTGGTAGGCGAACACGCCCCAGCCGCGGGCGCCGTTGGCGAAGGCGAGGTTCACCATGAGGCGCATCTCGGCGCAACTGCTCCATTCGGGCGTGCCCGTGGCGTAGACGAAGGCCGGGGCGATCATCCAGAACTGCTGGCCGCCGCTCAACGGAGCGTGGACCCGCACCATTTCGCCCATGTCCCACGGCGAGTGGGACGTGTAGTGGTCGATGCCCGACGCGGCGTAAAACGGTGCGAAGAGGGGATAGGCGCTGGGATGGCGCGTGATCACGACCATGGGGTGGTTGGGATCGGCCTCGTGGAACAAGTCGCGGGCGGTGAGGAGGTTTCGAAACTCGCTCTCGGGCGGTTCGTCCTGGAAACTCCACGCCAGGATCGACTTGGAGGAGGCATAGGGCTTGATCTGCTCGTTGACGAAGGCCCGGAGTTGCTCCGGCGTCTCGTAGCGGCGGCCGTTGTGGACCGGCACCAGCTTGATGCCGTGGAACTCGGCCATGGCCAGCAGCTCGCGCCACTCCGTCGACGTGAGCCACTCCACGTCCTCGAGGATCACGCTGTTGTGGCGGTGGGCGACGATGTCCTCCATCGCCAGGTTCCAGTATTCCTCGAGGGAGATGCCCAAGTCTTCGGCCAGGCGCCGGGCCGTTTCGCCGCTCATGTATACGGCCAGCGGCATGAACTCGTCGAGAATGGGATAGTGGGGGGGACGCTTCTCCGCGAAGAGCTGTTGCTCGTCGCGGCAGATGGCCTCGTATTCCGAGTGGGTGGTCGATCGGAATCGGACCGATTGGATCTCGAAGGACTCGCTGCTGCGCGACGTCGAGTAGAGCCGAAAGATCAGCGCGTCGATCCGGTTGGGAAAACCGAAGTGGCGGATTCGACGGGCGATGGTGCGCCAGCGGCGCGTGGGCGGCAACCCGTCGAGATGGATCCCGCCGGGATAGCGCCACAGCCAAGCCGGCCGCGCGTTCTCGCTCGTGCAGCGGTAGGTGACCTCGGCGATGGGGAAACGTTCGACGTCCAGGGGAAAGCGGCCGTCGTTCCAGCCCAGAGTGCCGAGGGGCACCCAGAAGCTGGGGTCGTCGAGGGCGAGGCTGTCGATGCGTCGGACCTCGTCGAATCGGCCCACCAGGCGCACCGCGTTCTCGGTGCGCACCCGCTGGACGGGGATGTCCTGCCACTCCTTGTCGGTGTCGATGTCGCGGGTGGTCCAGTAGGCGATGTCGTCGGCGGTGAAGGTCATCTGGTCGACGATCCCGCGGTCGCCGGGATCCGGCGGCGGGTTCAGCGTCTTGAGATACCCGGAATACTCGTATATCGGCGAGCCCTTATCGCCTTGGGTGGCGCCGCGGATCGTCACAATGCCTCTCCCTGAGTATGGAATCCCGCCGCCGATCAGGCCGTGGCGGCGGACGTTCGGGCGCGCCCCGTGAAGAATTCATCCACCACGACGCCCGCCAGGATGGCGCCGCCGATGACCATGTATTCCACTTGGCTGGGGATGCCCAGGATGTTGACCAGGTTCTTCAATAGCACGATAAGGGCCGCCCCCACAAACACTCCGGGCACGCTGCCCGCGCCGCCGCGAAGGCTGCACCCGCCCAGGACCGCTCCGGCGATGGCGTACAGCTCGTAGAAGTTGCCGAATTCCGACGGGCCCAGCGAGTTCACTTTGAAGGCGATGAGGAGGCCGCCCACCCCCGTGATCAGGCTGCACAGGACGTAGGCGGAGGCCTTGAGCGCGTGGGTACGGATCCCGCTGTAGCGCGCGGCTTCCTCGTTGGCGCCCAGGGCGAAGAGGTGACGTCCGCCCGACGTCAGGTGGAGGAAGGCCCCCACCGCCAGCGACATGAGGACCAGAATCGCGAAGGGCGCGGGAACGATGGAATCGCCCAGATATCCGCTGCCCAGCCACCGCAGGAAGGGAAAGTCGGTGCCGAAACCGCGGGTGGTGTCGCCCGTGATGAGCCGTGCCATCCCGCGGTACAGGAACAGTCCACACAGCGTCACGATGAACGGCTGGAGCCGGACCCGGGTGACCAGCAGGCCGTGCCAGGCCCCGATGACCGCCGCCAGGGCGAGGCAGGCGGCGATGGCAAGGGCGGGGTGGACGCCCGCGTCGCGCAGCAGCATGGCCGCCACGATCCCCACCAGGGCCACCACGCTGCCCACCGACAGATCGATCCCTCCCGTGATGATGGTCAGGGACTGGCCGAGGCTCAGGATGCCGAAAAGCCCGACCCAGGTCAGCAGGTTCCGGATGTTCTGGGGCGTGAGAAATCGGCTCTCCCCGTAGGCCCGCAACTCCCACACGAAGGTGGCCAGAATGAGCAGGGCGAGGAGCCCCAGAATTCCCAGCGTCTTCTTCACGACGCCCGGAGTCTCTCGAGTTCCGCCTGGAACTCTTCGACGTTGTCCCGGGTGATGGTCCGGACCGGGATGAAAATCTGGCCGCTCTCGGGGACGGCCGACCGGTCGCCCTGCGCCAGTTGGACCAGGAGCTTCACCGACTCGTACCCGAAACGATAGGGCTGCTGGACCACGGTGCCGAAAATGTGGCCGGCCTTCACCCCTTCCAGGGTCTCCGGCTCTTCGTCAAAGCAAATGATATGGACCTGGCCCTGCTTGCCTGAGTCGGTGACCCCCTTCAAAATGGCCGGCCCGTTGTAGCTCCACAGACCCACCAGGGCCCCCACCTCGGGATAGCGGACGAGGGTGTCTTCCACGTTGGCCACGGCTTTGGCCCGGTCCGTCTCGTCGGTGCGGGTGTCGATGATCTCGATGCCCGACCCCTCCAGGGCGTCCTCGATGCCCCGCTTGCGGTCCTGGGCATTCTGGGCGTCCAGGGTGCCCACGAAGAGCATCACCCGCCCGCCGTCGGGCAGGGCCTCTTTGATCAACGCCCCCGCCGCCTGTCCGGCCTCGTAGTTGTCGGTGCCGACGTAGCACGCCCGGTTGCTTTGCGGGGCGTCCGAGTCCTGGGTAATCAGGTTCACCTGCTCGGCCGCCGTGTTGAGCATTTCCGTCTGATTCTCGGGATCCTTGGGGCTGATGGCGATGCCCGACACGCCGCGGGTGATGAGATCCTCCACGATCTGCATCTGCTCCTGGGCGGTGCCCGTGGCCGGTATCCGGAACTCCACCTCCACCCCCAGGTCTTCAGCGGCTTTTTCTGTGCCGGCCCGGGCAATGGTCCAGAAGTCTGAAGCGTTATTGGTTACGAAGGCCACCCGGACAGCATCGGACCGGGGGCCGCATCCCGCAATCATCGCCGCCGCCGCCAGCAGCACACCCAACCGCATTCTCATGGCATTCCCCTCCCACACGGGCAATCGAGGTCACACGCGAAGGAGTTTACACCAGGGTCCGGCGAGGCGCAACGGGTCGAGGCCCATCTGGACCGGATTCGAAATAGTTTGTTGTATAAAGTAATTGCCCGTGGTATAGTTTGGGAAGCAAAGAACGCATCTCAAAAAGCGGTACGGGGGAAGAGACCCTTGAGCAACGATTGCGAACATGAACAACTGGATCAGGCCCGTCTCATTCGGGAGACCGACCGGCTCTGGCGCCACTACGTATACCGTCGAATTTCGGAGGAGTTTCTGACCGAGCCGTGCCCGGCTTTTACGCCGCAGCAGCTTCAGACGCTGATCTGCGTGCGCGATCTGGGCCCCGTGAGCCTTAAACAGCTGGCCGACGCCGTGGGAGTGAAGCCGCCGGCGGCGTCGCTGATGGTGGATCGGCTGGTCGAAATGAACGCCGTCTCGCGGGAGCAGAATCCCGAGGATCGGCGGGAGGTGGTGATTCAGCTTCGCCCCGAGACCCGGGAACGGCTTGAAGAAGTGGAGAAGATCCTGCTGCAGTTTCTTATGGAAATCCTGGACGAAATGGGCCCGGAGCACGCGCGCATGTGGTGCGCGGTGTCCAAGCGCCTGCACCAGGTCCTTACCGCCAAGGGCCCGTAACAGCGGGCCCCGTGTGCCGGATCCTTCGTCGATCCTCTCGGCGAATGCGCATCCGGCCGAGTTCCTAAGCAGCCCTTGAAGGGGCTCCTGCCGGAAACAACACAAAAAAGTACGTGGAAGGTGGTTCCCGTGCCGGCGAACGACGGGGGACGTCGGACGCCCGGGCGAGGCCGGAGGCGCGGGACCTGTATGTTCCGGAGAAACCGGACACGGGGAAATCTACCGAGAGGCAGAGAGTAACGGCAACGCACGCGGATCATGCGTGCCAGCGAAACGGATGACCTTATGAGTGCGAGGAAAGCTATTGCAGGATTGCTGTTGCCGGTCGTGTTCCTGGGGTGCGCCCTGGGGTCTTCGGACCCCGCGGGAGAAGGGTCCGGCGTCGCCGCGGCCCAGGCCGCGGGACCCGGAGGTCCGGGAGGCCCGCCGCCCGCGTTGCCGGTGACGGTGGCCGAGGTCACGACGCAGGACGTACCGGTATCGTCGGAGCACGTAGGGACCACCGAGGCCTCGAAGACCGTGGAAGTGCGGGCCCGCGTGCAGGGATTCATCGAGAGCCGCGATTTCGACGAGGGAACCCTGGTGAAGAAGGGGGACCTCCTGTTCACCATCGATTCGCGCCCCTTCAAGGCGGACCTGGTGATCGCCGAGGCGCTGGTCGAGCAGGCTCAGGCCCAGACGCGCCTGGCCGAACAGGAGGTCAAGCGCCTGCAGTCGATTACGGAGCCGGGGGCCGTGGCGGCGGCGGACGTGGACCAGAAGCTGGCGGCCCGCACCAACGCCCATGCCGCCCTCCGCCTCGCGGAGGCGCAGCGGGACAAGGCCGAGCTCGAGCTGAGCTACACCACGGTCCGGGCCCCCATTACGGGCCTCGTGGGGACGGCGCAGAAGGAGATCGGCAGCCTGGTGGACAGCGGGGCGAACAGCCTGCTGACGGTGATCCAGCAGGTGGACCCCATCTACGTGACCTTCGAGATCACGGAGAGCGACTACCTTTCGTGGAAGCGCAACGTCGATTCCGGGGCGGTGGTTCTGGACCCGGAAGTCGATCAGCCCTACGTCGAGATCACGCTGCTGGACGGCACGGTGTTTCCCGAACGGGGCGTGGTCGACTTTGAAGACGTCCGGGTGAACGTGGAGACCGGTTCGGTCGGGCTTCGGGCGACGTTCAAGAATCCCGACGGGGTGTTGAAGCCCGGTCAGTTCGTGACGGTTCACAGCAACGGGTGGCTCCGGCCCAACAGCCGGGTCGTGCCGCAGCGCGCCGTATCCCAGGCGCCCGAAGGCAGCTACGTCTACGTCGTGGGCCCGGACAACACCGCCGAGCGTCGGCCCGTGGTCCTCGGCCCGCTGGTGGGCGACCGGTGGACCGTTACGGAAGGTCTGGAAGCGGGCGAGCGGGTCGTCGTCGAAGGTCTTACGAAGCTGAGGCCCGGCGCTCCCGTCATGCCCACCGATGAGGCGGCGTCGCCCCAGGACGCGCCCGAAGCCGGGGCCGAGACCGCGCCCGAAGCCGGGCCGGACACTGAGCCCGAAGTCCAGGAGCAGTCATGATCTCGCGATTTTTCATCGATCGGCCGGTCTTCGCCTCGGTGATCTCGATTGTGATCACCCTGTGCGGCTTGGCCTCGCTCACCTTTCTGCCCATCGAGCGGTCGCCCCAGATCACGCCGCCGCGGGTGGTGGTGCGGGCCGTATATCCCGGCGCGGACGCCGAGACCGCGGCCATGGCCGTGGCGGCGCCCATCGAACAGCAGTTGAGCGGCATCGAGGACCTGGTGTATTTCCAGTCGCAGAGCGGCAACGACGGCGGCGTCTCGATCGACCTGACCTTCCGGGTGGGCACCGACCTGGACGTGGCCGCCATGGACGTCCAGAACCGTCTGGCCCGCGCGGAGCCCAATCTTCCGGAAGAAGTGAGGCGCCTGGGCGTCGACGTCTTCCGCGTTTCCAGCAACATCCTGGGCATCGTCGCGCTCGAGTCCGACAACCCTGCCCACGACGCCGTTTACTTAAGCAATTACGCCACCATCTACATGCTGGACGCCCTGAAGCGCGTTCCCGGCGTGGGCGAAGCCATGGTGTTCGGCGGCAAAGACTATTCGATGCGGATCTGGGTGGATCCCGACCTGCTGGCCGCCAAGGGCCTTACGTTCAGCGACGTGGCCGCCGCCGTGCGCGAGCAGAACCAGCTCTACGCCGCCGGCGAGATCGGGGCGGAGCCCAACGAGAACTACCTCGAGATGACCTTCCCCGTGACCACCCGGGGCCGGCTGGAAGACCCGGCGGAGTTCGAGGAGATCGTGCTGCGCGCCACGCCCGGCGGCGCCACGGTGCGCCTCAAGGACGTGGCCCGCGTCGAGTTGGGCTCTCTGAGCTACAACATGCGGGGCCGGCTGGACGGGAAGGAAACGGCCTTCATCATCGTCAACCAGCAGCCCGACGCCAACGCCATGAACACCATGTCGGGGGTGAAGGCCACCCTTCAGGATCTCAGCCGGACCTTCCCCGAGGGTCTGGATTACATGTTTCCGTTGGACACCACCGACTTCATCGAGGTGTCCATCCACGAAGTGGCCATGACCTTTATCGAGGCCCTGGTCCTCGTCATGCTGGTGGTGTTCATCTTCCTGGGAAGCTGGCGCGCCACCGTGATCCCCCTCATCGCCGTGCCCGTGGCCATCGTGGGCACCTTCACCGGCATGCTCCTGCTGGGGTTCTCCATCAACACCCTCACCCTCTTCGGCCTGGTCCTGGCCATCGGCATCGTGGTGGACGACGCCATCGTGGTGGTCGAGAACGTCGAGCGCATCATGAACGAGGAACACCTCCCGCCGCGCGAAGCGACCATCAAGGCCATGGAACAGGTGACCGGCCCCATCATCGCCATCGTCCTGGTCCTGTCGTCGGTGTACCTGCCCGTGGCGTTCATCAGCGGCGGCACGGGGGTGATGTACCAGCAGTTCGGCGTCACCATCGCCATTTCCGTGGCCATCTCGGGCCTCGTCGCCCTGACGCTGAGCCCCGCCCTGTGCCGCATCTTCCTCAGACCCAACCACGACAAGCTTTTCATCTTCCGGTGGTTCGACTCGCTCTTCGTTACCCTCACCCGGAGCTACACCGCCACGGTTCGGCTCGTCATCAAGCTCAGCGTGGTGTCGATCCTGGTCTTCGGCATCCTGCTCTGGGTCACCTACGACCTGTTCCAGCGGGTTCCCCGCTCCTTCGTCCCCCTGGAAGACCAAGGCTACTTCATCGTGGCGGCCGTGCTGCCTCAAGGGGCCTCGCTCGACCGCACGAGCGAAGTGGTCGAGGAGATCGAGCAGTTCCTCTTCGGCCAGCCGGAGGTGGAGCACGTGATGAGCATGGTGGGTCAGGACATGCTGGCCGGCAACGTGGCCATGACCAATGGGGCGACCGTGTTCGTGAAGCTCAAGGACTGGTCCGAGCGCACGAAGCCCGAAGAGAGCGTGGACGCCATTGTGGGGCGCGTCTTCCGCCGGTTCGCGAGCATGAAGGAGGCCACGGTGCTGGCCTTCAACCCGCCGCCCATCATGGGCCTGGGCCTTCGGGCGGGCTTCGAGATGCAGTTGGAAAGCCGAAGCGGGGCCGACGTGCGCGAGCTGGCACAAGTGACCAACGAGCTGGTCGCCCGACTGAGCCAGGACCCAATGCTGATGGGTGTGTCGGGCGTGCTCAACGTCGAGAAGCCGCAGCTCTACGTGGACGTGAATCGGACCCGCGCCAAGGCCATGGGCCTGACCCTCACCGAGGTGTACAACACGCTCCAGGCCTATCTCGGGTCCATGTACGTCAACGACTTCATGAAATCGGGGCGCATCTACCGCGTACAATTGCAGGCGGCGCCCGAATATCGGTCCCGGCCGGACGACATCCAGCGGATACACGCCCGCACCACGAAGGGCGACATGGTCGAACTGTCCGCCGTCCTCGACGTGCGGATGCAGTCCGGCCCGAATCTGGTGGCCCGCTTCAACGGGTTCCCTTCGGTACAGATCACGGGCGCGCCCGCTCCCGGATACAGCACGGGCGACGCCCTTTCCCGGGTGGAGGAACTGGCCCTTGAAACACTGCCGCCCGGGTACGCCTTCGAATGGAGCGGCGGCTCCTACGCCGAGACCCAGGCCGGCGGCCAGTCGCTGTACATCATCCTCTTCGGACTGGTGATGGTGTTCCTGGTGCTGGCGGCCCAATACGAGAAGTGGTCGCTGCCCTTCGCGGTGCTGTTGTCGGTGCCCTTCGCCGCCTTCGGCGCCCTGGTGGCGGTCGTCCTGCGGGGCCTCGAAAACGACGTCTACTTCCAGATCGGCCTGCTCACCCTGGTGGGCCTGTCGGCCAAGAACGCCATCCTGATCATCGAGTTCTGCGCGACGCTGCGCGAGCAGGGCCTGTCCATTCGTGAAGCCGCCCTCGAGGCCGCGCGCATCCGGTTGCGGCCGGTAGTGATGACCTCGCTGGCCTTTGTCCTGGGCGTGCTGCCCCTGGCCATCAGCACGGGCGCCGGCGCCGCCGGACGCCACTCCATCGGCACGGGCGTCATGGGCGGCATGCTGGCCTCCACGTTCCTGGCGGTCCTGTTCGTGCCGCTCTTCTTCGTGATCATCCAGGGAATCACCGAGCGGCTGGGCTTTCAGCGGCTCCGTGTCCCCGAGCCCTCGGAGACATCGCCATGAGGCCGGCGCCGCGAAAGTCTCCCATGAAGCCCGATCGTGAAGCCCCGGCGGCGCCCATATTGCCGGGCATCGCCTGCCCAGAGGAGTGCGTTTCATGTACCGCCATCTGATTCCGATGTCGCTCGTGCTGGTCGTCGGCCTGGCCGGCTGCGTGACCGGTCCCGACTATCGGCGGCCTGATACCCGTGTGCCCGAGACGTGGTCGTCCGCGCCGGAAGGCGGGGAGACGGTCGCGCCGGTGGACGTCGTCGAATGGTGGACCGCCTTCGACGATCCGGTTTTGAACGAGCTGGTGGACCGGGGCGTCCGGGACAATCTCGACCTGCAGTCCGCGGAGGCGCGCGTGCGTGAGGCCCGCGCCGCCCGAGGGGTGGCCGCGTCGGGGCTGTGGCCGACCCTGAACACGTCGGCGGCCTACGCCCGTACCCAAATCCCCGAGCCCGACATCTCGACCGGCGCGTCTCCCGTGACCGTCACCGGGTCCGTCGGTCCCACGGGGTTCACCCCCGGCGTCAGCGTGCGCGGCCGGAATCTCTCGGTGACGCGCAGCGGCCTCGGCGACAACGCCATGACCAGCGTCGCCCTCTCGCCGGGAGGCGGCACGGGCATCGATCGTCGGTCCGACCTGTTCCAGGCGGGGTTTGACGCCGCGTGGGAACTCGACGTCTTCGGCGGGATTCGCCGCGGGATCGAGGCGGCGGAGGCCGACATCGAGGCCACGGAGGAGGCGCGGCGCGCCACCCTGGTGAGCCTGGCCTCGGAAATCGCCCTGAACTACATCGAACTGCGTTCGGCCCAGAATCGGCTTGCCATCACCGAGCGGAACATCGAGGCCCAGGCGCGGACGCTCCGAATCACCCAGGCCCGGTTCGACGCCGGCCTCACCAGCCGGCTTGACCCGACCCGCGCCGAGGCCCAGCTCGCCCGAACCCGGTCGCAGGTGCCGGCCCTCGAGACCCAAATCGAGGCCTCCATTCACCGCCTCGGCGTGTTGCTCGGCCGGGACCCCGGCGCGCTCCGGGAAGAGCTGGCGGAGCCCGCGCCGCTCCCCACGCCGCCCGACGCCGTCCCCGTGGGGTTGCCGTCGGACCTGTTGCGCCGGCGCCCCGACATCCGCCGGGCGGAACGGCAACTGGCCGCCGCCACCGCCCGCATCGGGCAGGCCACGGCCGATCTCTTCCCGCGCTTCGCCCTCACGGGCAACCTGGCGGGGCAGAGCGGGACCTTCGGGAGCCTCCTCGACAGCTCCAACCTGCTGTGGTCCATCGGCCCGGGCGTCAGCTGGCCCATCTTCCAGGGCGGGCGTATCCGGTCCAACATCGAGATCCAGAACGCCCGGCAGGAACAAGCCGCGCTGGCCTACGAGCAGACCATCCTCCTGGCGCTCGAAGACGTGGAGAACGGCCTCGTGTCCTTCGCCCGCGAGCAGGAGCGCCGCGAATCGCTGCGCGCCTCCGTGGAAGCCAACGAGCGGGCCGTCCGCCTGGCCAATGAACGCTACATCAGCGGCCTCGAGGACTTCCTCAGCGTGCTCCAGGCCCAGCAGGAACTCCTCAGCTCGGAAGATCTGCTGGTCCAGAGCCACAGTTTCGTCCTGACCGACCTCGTGGCGCTGTACAAGGCCCTCGGGGGAGGCTGGGAGCTTCGCGACCCTGCCCCCGACCTGGTTCCTCCGCTCGCGCTTCAAGCCCGCGCGGAGGAGGCGACGGGGACCGAACCGTAGCGCGGAATCACGGATCCTTGGCGATGGACGCGACGAGGAGAATCACCTGCATGACCAGGAAGCCCCAGGGAAGGTTGGCCGCGCCCCCGCTGGCCGCGCGCTCCGAAATCGGCGTGATGTGATTCATGGCACCTCCGTCTGCCGGTAGCTCCGACTGCGCATCAAGAGGGGAGGGGCACAGAACGTTCCGTGCCCGACGGGACTGCTGGAAGGGCGGGATACCGGCATCCCGCTTGCCGAACCCGGCGAGAGTCTAACTCAAGTCCCCGCGATCCGGCAAGAGGTTTTGACGTTGGGCCCCGCCGGGTACTCCTGGCCGTGTACGGATATCACCTACCGACCTGACGTGAGGAAGGCGCATCCGTGTTCGTGAGGGGGTTCAACGGTGTTTCCGCATGTTTCGCGGGCGATGGAGGGGAAAATCCGGGCCCGTTGCGAGGGGTTGTAGTGGTGGTCTTCCGGCCACGCGTTCCCTCGCATTTGCGCCGCTGGGCCGAGGCACTACGATCCGTTCGCGTTTTGTTCCAATTGTTCATGTAGGGCGTTTAGCTGTGCCTCGACGTTCAGTCGTGTTTCTTCGATGTTTTCGGGTGTTCTTTGTTGTTTCGGATAGATGGGTGCGCCGAAGCGGCATATGATCCGGCTGAAGGGGCGCGGGATAGCCAGACGGTCCCAGGACCGCAGGCGCCAGGCGGGTTCGGCCTGAAACGCCGCCGGAACAATGGGAATGCCCGTGCGGGCGGCGAGAATGGCGATGCCGGGCTTGGCGACCCGGCGGGGACCCCGGGGGCCGTCGAGGGTGAACCCGATGCAGGGGGCCTGGTCGATGGCGCCCATGAGCTGGACGAGGGCGTCGTAGCCGCCCCGGGAAGAGGAGCCGCGGGCGACGAAGAAGCCGTACCATCCAAGTACGCGGGCGGCGAGTTCGCCGTCGAAGCTGCGGCTGGTGAGGGTGGCGTGTCCGCCGTCGCGGAAGTACCAGGCGGCGAGAACGATGGTCTCGTGCCAGAAGGCGACGAGGGCGTGTCCGTGCGTGTCGAGGGTGTCGGTGAGGCAGTGCTCGTCGCGGACGTCGAGCTTTCCGGTCCGCGAAAGCGTCTGAAGTACGGCCGCCGTCAACGGGGGAGCTGCCCAGAGGGTCAGCCGTTGCCCGAAGGAATAGGCGGCGTCGGAGGAACGCCGCACGTGGCCGGTCACCGTTGTTCGAGCCCTTTGACGAGCTGCCAGATTACGCGGGTGCGGGGCGTGGGGAGGCCGGCGTCCTGTCCCCGGCGCAGGACTTCGCCGCTGAGGGCCTCGATCTCCGTCTTGCGCCCGGCGCGGACGTCCTGAAGCATGGAGGAGAGGTTTTCCGCCGTGGCCTGGCACACTTCCTCGGCCTTTTCGACGAGGCTCTGCTCGAAGCGGTAGCCCTCGGTGGAGGCGACTTTGACGGCTTCGACGACGAGGTCGCGCATGAGCTGGCGCGCCTCGGGAATTTCGAGCAATTGGCCGTTGGGAACATTGAGCAGGGCGGTGAGGGGGTTGATGCCGGCGTTGATGGCGGCCTTTTCCCAGAGGGTCTGGCCGGGGGCGTCGGTGAGCTCCACGGTGAACCCGGCCTTCTCGAGGGCCTGAAGGGCGCCGTCGGACGCGCACGAGGTCCAGGGACCGAGGCGGGTAACGCCCGAGGCGACGTGGCGGACGCGGCCGTTCTCGAGGTGCGTGGCCGCCTCGTAGGTGGTGCCGGCCAGCACCCGGGCGCTGCCGACCATGGCGCAGAGGGTCTCCACGTTTCCGAGGCCGTTCTGCAAGGTGAGGACGGGCGCCTCGGGCGGCAGGCGCAACTCCTTGGTTGCGTAAGATTTGACCAGGACGACGATGAGGTCCTGTCCGGCGGGGATGTGGGTGGTGACGGACGGGCGCGCAACGATCTCGCCCTGCTCCCCGACCAGTCGGATCCCGCTCTTGGCGAGGGTGGAGGCGCGCTCGGATCGATGGTCGACCAGCGTGGTATGAATGCCGGATTGCGCAAGCCTCGCGGCGAAGAGGATCCCCATCGCTCCCGGACCGACTACTGCAACTTTCATGGTTTTCCGCCCATCCTCTCGCCAAACTCCCCGCATTCCGGACGGCGCCCGCACAGGGGCCGCGCCGTAGTCTCTCAACCCTACGGCGCCCCGCCCGCATACCCCGAGGGCAACAATTTACCTTGTTCCCCCTGTAAGAATACCAGATGTCTGAGGGTTTCTTACAGTTGTCTCACGATACAGTCGGCGAAACCTTTGCGCTTCTTAAGCTCCGCCTGGGCTTTTTCGGCGGAAGCCCGGTCGGGATAGCGCCCGATGATGACGTGGTAGTACTTTCCGTCCTTGGATTTCACCATTTCGGCATCGAGGTTGGCGGTGTTCTTGACGTTTCGGATATATTCCTCGGCCATGGCCTTGTTCTGGACCTGGTAGGCGATGACCTGCACGGTATAGTTCCCCTTGGGCGCGGCGGATTCCGTTGCCGCCGGCTTCGCCTCCGTCGCGGCCGGCTTGGGTGCCGGCGGAGGCGTGGCCGCCGCGGGCGTGGCCGGTTTGGGCGCGGGCGTCTCCGCCGGGGCGGCCGGTTGAGGCGCGGGCGGGGGCGTCGAGACCGCCGCCGCGGTTGCGGGCGGAGCCGTCACGGGCTCGGTGAGGGTTCGGGTGGCCGCTTCCGAGGGCCGGTCGGTCAGGAATCGGACGTTCCCCTCGCTGCGGGCGGATGCGGTGGCGCGGGGCTTGTCCTCTGAAGGCTTCGCCGCGGCCTTGTTTTCGGCTGGCCGGGCCGGGGGCGGCGGGGCGACGGAGGCCTCCTCGCGGACCGGGCGCCGGGTGGGCGTGAGGGCCGTCTTGATGTCTTCGGCGGCCTCCTGGGTGGAGGCGAGGGCCTTCTGCACCGCCTCGGCGGGATTGGACTCGGCGGCCATCTCGGCGACGCGGGAGCCGAACTCGAATCGTCCGGCCACGACCCCTACCAGGAAGCACACCAGGGACAGGAGCAGGAGCCCGCAGATGGCGATGATGAGTTGGCCCGAGGTGAATTCGAGAGAATGGCGGTCCGCTTCGAGAACGGTCTTAGCTCGCCTTGGGTTGTGCATGTTCCGTACCCTCCGCCGTGTCCGTTGCTTCCTCTTCGGCTTCGAGTTCCCGTAGACGTTCCAGCAGGGCCCGCCGCCCCTCTTCCATCTCCGCGTAGGTGAGGCTGGGGTCGCGCACTTCGATCAGGCGCTCGCCGATGCGGTCCGAAAAGAGGGCGATGCGCACCTCGCCGTCGGCCTCTTCCCCCTCTTTGATGAGCCGGAAGACCTTCTGGCGGCGCAGCAACTGGGCCGCGAGGTAGGCCTTGGCCATTTCCTTGCGGTCGTCGGCCTCGACGGCCTCGTAGAAGAGGCGACGGAGCGGCGAAAACACCTCGGGCGGCTGCTGTTCGGCCACCTTCGGGTCGATGAACCGCGTGGTCCAGACCGAGAAGGCCTGCTTTCCGCGGTCGTCGGTCCAGCAGACGCCGCAGTAGTCCGAGCGCACCATGCCTTCTTCGCCGCGGTGGAGCGTTGACGTAACGGGATCCTGGTGATTGAACGATTGCTCACAAGCGGTGCACTGACGCCCCGCCTTGGATATCTTTATTTCCATAACCTCTGGAGAGTTCCCCTCATAGGTGGAGTGCCCGGGAAACGGGAAAGGATGGCTATTCGCTCTCGTGTGTCGGCCGGCCGTGGTCGGCGGCCGATGGCGAATCATCCGGCACGAATCGCTTCCCGGTTACCCCTTGATACACATTATTTTGTGGCGCCTACCAGCCCACCCCCAAGTTTTAGCAGATCCACGAGGATTTTTCTAGGGGTGTCGATGACGCGAATGGCCTCGCTGGTCATCTCGAGGGCGCCGCTGACGAGGGTGACGCTCGCGGGCGGGCTCCCGGCCAGTTGACCCCGGGGACCGCCCGTGGGACCCGTGACTTTGAAGGCGAGCTCGATGTTCTGCTGGGCGAGGCGGTGGCCCTCGACGTTGAAATACTGGGTGAGCATGGGGATCTGGCCCGCCATCTGGGGCGAAATGGAGACGTTGATGTCGTAGTTCGTGTCGCCGTCGATGATGAACTGGCCCCCGCCCGTGATTTGGATGCCTTCGGACTCGAGTACGACGTTGGG
>CAYVOE010000068.1:1507-15495 GCA_964452795.1 uncultured Nitrospiraceae bacterium | reverse complement strand
TCGCCGGCGGTGTAGTACAGGGCCATCATCAGCCCCATCATGATGGCCCGTCCCACGGCCAGGGGGACCTCCCAGGCGCAGAGGTACTCGATGCGCTGCGCAGGGTGTTCGACGCTCTCCGAGATGACGGTAAAGCGGATGCACGAATGGGGAATGTTGACCATGGTGCCCGATACCGTCCGGGTCAGTCCGAAGAGGATCAGCGTCGCCACCGAAATGCCGAAGGTCACCACCACGCCCCCGGCCACCAGGATTACCGTGCCCAGGAACAGGTAACGCTTCCAGGTGGCGGGCACAATGGCGCGGCCCAGGACGTAGGAGACGACGATCCCGATGATCGCCTGGTACGAGGCGAATCCCCCCACGCTCAGCTCGTTCTCCGTCTCGATGAAGATGAGGATGCCCAGGAGAAACTGAAATATGTTGAAGGTGCCCGCCAGCGACGCCGACGCCATCATGATGTAGCGCCAGTCCCGCTGGTCCGGTCCGGGAAACAGGGCGCGGCGGATCTTGTAGGGCCGGCGCTCGCTGTCCCGGTCGAGCCGGAACGTCAGAACGAAGGAGATCAGGTAGAGGATCACCACCACGGCGAACACGCGGTGGTATCCCGCCAGCTTGTCGGCGGAATATTCGATGATGGCCCCGCCGATGACGGGCGCCACGAGCTGAAAAACCCCGGTCAGGGCCGCCAGGGTGCCGAAATAGTACTCCCGCCGCCCCGTCGAGGTCACGTCAAAGGTAATGGTGTTGCCGCCGGCCCAGAAGCAGCCCCACGCCACCCCCAGCATGGCGCCCAACGCCAGGTCGTATTCCGGCGCCCGCTCCCGCAGAAGCAGAAGCGTGCCGTAATACACCGCGTGAAGGGCCAGGCCCAGCCGGTACACGTGCACCCGGTCCCGGGCCTGGGCGTACCAGCCGCCCAGCAGGAAGAAAAGGGGGGTCACCAGGTAGCAGGCCGTGTAGAACCGGAAGACGACCAGCAGATCCTGGCTGTTCACGAAAAGATAGACGCTGACGAAGATAGAGCACAAGGCGTCCGCGGCCCAGTAGAACCCCGTGAGGAGCAGGGCCAGGCGCGCTTGGGGATGAAGCTTGTGACTCGGCATAGAGCCCACAGCATATCCATCCGGCTCGGCCCGATCAATGGAATCCCGAAAACCGGGCATCGGACCGTGTCGGGCTCGCTGAACGGGGCGTTTGCGGCTTCAGCGGCCGATTTGGCTGCATATCGGCCGGAATCGACTTCCCTCTCCGGGCTGCCGGCGCACCTAATTCAATAAAATATCTTAGTCACAGCGGTCTACGCGGCGTAAGCCGTATAATCGGCAGAAAATCGACGGATTTTCGACGTATCGCCAAGTCCCCGTCTATCTTTCAACCTCCTCCGACCCTCCTCTCTGATCGCTTTCTCCCGCCCGATCCGTCTTAAGCCTTTACAAATCAAATACTTATCCCCTAGTTTTGGAAAAACCGCAAAACCCGCAAATTCCGGCACACCCGTTGCTCTATAAAAACCGGGATCAAGCAAGCCAAAACCGAAAGGGGACCCAGAAATGAACGCAACGTCGCAACGGGCAGCCGCACAAGTCAAACGGGTGAGCCGGATTTTCCTGGCCGCACTGGCGGCGGGAATCCTGACCCCCGCATTGGCCGCCGAAGCCCCCAGCGACGGCGGTTCGGCTCTCGTGGACGTTCGGGTCTTGTCGGGGGTAGACTCCGATGGGGACGGACTCACCGACTCGGTTGAGAAAACCCTGGGCACCGATCCCCGGAACGTGGACACGGACGGGGACGGTCTCCCCGACAGCTACGAAGTTTGGAACGCCCTGGATCCCCTCAACTTTTCCGACGGCGAAGCCGATGGGGACGGGGACGGCCTGACGAATCGCGAGGAGTTCGAAGCGGGCACCCTGCCTTTCATGGCCGACTCGGACGGAGACCTCTTTTGGGATTCCTTCGAACTGCGCCGCGGCACCGATCCCCTGTCGGCGGCGTCCTTTCCGGTGGCGTCCACGCGGACCGACATCAACTGCGACGGCAGGACGGACGCCCAGGACGTGCAGATGTGCATTAACGCGGTGCTGGGCCACCCGGTACCGGTTCCGGCCAACGTGAACAAGGTGGCCGGTGTCGACGCGGCGGACGTGCAGGCGGTCATCAACGCGGCCCTGGGATACTAACGCGATGGTGAAGGCACAGCACCACGGGTCGATAACGGAAATTCCGGACAGTAAGCGGACAGAGAGGAACGGACGGATGAACGTAACGCCCAGACCGGCTGCTCAGCGCGGCGTTCTGAGGAGTCTCGGCACGACGGGGGCCCTCCTGCTCGGGTGGGCCTTCGCCTTTGGCGCGGTCCCCGGCGACGGATGGGCCGCCGAAATCGTGGAACTGGCGGTGCCGAACGCGACGTCGACGGTGCTGGACCGCGTCCCTCCCGTGGCCGGACAGCTCACGGGGCCGGCGAAGACGAACGGGAGTTCCGTGCGCTTCACCTTTCAGGGAGCGGACGACGGAGACGGCAGCGGCCTGAAGTCGTTGACCCTCATGGTGAAGAAAGGGACCCAGGGGGCCTGGGAACCCGCGGGTACGCTGGCCCCGGCCGAGACCGGGGAAATTTCCTATTCCGGGCTCACTTCGGAAGGTTCTTACTACTTCGCCCTGCGCGCGGAAGACCTGGCGGGTAACGCGTCGCCGGCGCCGACGGGCACGGGCGACGCCCAGGTTGTTGTGGATCGCGTGGCCCCGCAGCTGAAGCTGGTGGGGCCGGAACTGGTTGAGGTCGAGGTCGGTTCGACGTACGTCGACGCCGGAGCCACGGCCATCGACAACGTGGACGGCGACATCACGTCGCGGGTGGTGGTGCAGAACTCCGTCGACACCTCCCGCCCGGGCACCTACCTGGTGGCCTACAGCGTGAGTGACGAGGCCGGCAACGCGGCCACGCCCATTCATCGGACCGTGCGGGTGACCCAGTGGTACCAGTTGACGATTCAGCCTCCCGCCCTGGGCACCTTGCAGGCCAACCCCGCCTCGGCGAACGGCCGGTACGCCGCGGGCACTTCCGTTGCGCTGACCTATGTGGCCGACTCGGCTCGGGGTGCCGACGTGTCGCAATGGACGGGCGCCGCAGCGGAGGGGACCGGCGCAACCCAGGCGCGGGTGGTCATGGATGCCAACAAGACCGTCTCGGTGACGCTGCGGCGCCATACGGGGAGCGTGGCGGTCAAGGTGACGCCGGAAAAGGCCACCTGGAAGTTGACCGATGGCGACGGGAAGGCGATGTCCGGCAGCGGGACGAAGACCCTGATGGGGGTCCCGACCGGCACCGTCTCCGTTACCTTTGACCCCGTGACGGGGATGACCACGCCGCCCAAGCGTGAGGCGATCCTGACCAGAGACGGGACGGTCACGCTGCAGGGCACCTATACCTCGAACACGTCGGTGGCCTTGTCGCTGCCTTCGGATCGGACGGCGGCGCCGGGAACGACGGTGGATCTGCCGCTCCAGGCCACGGGCGGGCCCGGCATCACCCAGTTCAAGGTGGACGTCACCTTCGATTCTTCGGTGGTCGACTGGGTTTCCGCCGCGCCGGGCGGCCTCTTGAACGGCTGGACGGCGCCGCAGGCCCAGGTAAGCTCCGGTAGGGTCACCCTTTCGGGGACGGGCCCCGCCACGGGCGCCACGAACGGCACGCTCCTGACGGTGCGGCTGCGGGTGAAGGCCACGGCGAAGCCCGGCGCGGTCTCTCCCCTGGGGCTCGCCAACGCGGTAATGAACGACGGCGCCATCGCGGTATCCGTGGAATCGGGCGATCTCACCGTGGCCCAGCCCGGGTTCCTCTGGGGCGACGCCAACGGCGACGGCCTGACGGGTGACGCGGACGCGGCCGTTATCCTGCAGTACCGGGCCGGACTGGTGGATAGCCTGGGCAGCCGCGCCGACGCCGCCAACGTGACGGGCGAATCGCCGGCGATCGTCGGCACCCTCGACGCTTCGTACATCCTGGCGCGCGAGGCCGGCTCGACGGCGCCCTTCCCGGCGGACGTCGACGGCGACGGGTACGGTCCGGAAGCGACGGGGACGCAGGCGTCGGCGCCTCAGTTCGACACCACGCCGCGGGCGGCCCGGATGGCGGCCGTCTGGACGCTCGATGCGGGCGCGGAAATCGCTGTGCCCATCGTCATCGACAACGCGGGCCAGGTGCGGGGTTACCTCGCGCAGGTCGACTACGACGCCAATCTGCTGGAATTCCTCAGCGTGGGCCGTGGCGGCCTCACGACGGACTGGACCGATCCCGTGGTCAACGCGTCCGCCGGCACGATCCGGTTCGCCGCGGCGGGTGCCGATGCCGCGACGGGCGGCGGCTCCGTGGCCGTTCTCGCCTTCCGGGCGCGCCAAAGCGGGGCCGCGACCGGCACGACGGTACGGCTTACCGCGATCGAGTTGAACGACGGCGCCATCCCGTGCGCGGTCCAGGCGTCGGGCGAAGCGCCGGCCATCCTGGGTCTGTCTCCGTCCCGCGGCGCCGAATACGGGACCACCGTGGTGGTGGTCGAAGGGACCAACCTGGCGGCGACGACGGAAGTGCGCTTCGGCAGCGAACCGGCGCCCTGGTTCGAAAGCGACGAAGAAGGGCGGACGCTGACGGCGCTTACGCCCGCCGGCGCCGGCACCGTCGACGTGCAGGTCATCACGCCGAACGGCGCGACCGGTCTGGCCAAGGCCTTCACCTACTTCGCGCCGGAGGTCTACCTCACCCTGGACCCGCCCTTCGAGGTGACGGCCGGCAGTTCCGTCGGCGTCCCGGTCTGGCTGGACACCACGGGGAGCACGGTATCGTCGGTGACCTTCGAGCTGCGGTACGATGCGGAACTGTTCGCCGCCCGTCGCAGCGGCGGCCCCCTGGCCACGGTCGGTAATGCAGCCGATTCGGCCAAGAAGAACGTCCAGGCCAAGGTAGTGGCTCCCGGGCGGATCTCGGTGACCGTATCCGGCAACCCGAACACGGGGATGAGCCCCGGACTGGTCTGCACGATCTATCTGGTGGCGCTGGGCGACACGGTCGACTCCACCGGGCTGATATACGTGACCGACATCTCGGCTCAGAGCCGAGCGGCCAAATCCCTGACTTCCGACGCCGGAACCAAGAGGCGGTAAGGGCAAGCGAGGGTCAAAGGCGGCCCCGGCGCGCGGGGTAGGAATCCGCGCCGGGGCCGCCGCGCATTTTGGCGGGTGTGAAAGGCCCCTCTTGAATGGGTGCGAAGCCTATTCCGGCGGGGCTACGGTGAGGCCCTCCCCGCCTTCCACGGGCGCAAGGCTGAACTGCCAGTCGCCGTAGTTGTTGGCCACGCGCATCAGGACGATGTTGCGTCCCGCCTTGAGGGGCACGCGGAACCGGTCCTGGTCCACCACGGCGCTGCGGCCCTGGAGGTTGCTGTGGGCCTCCTCCCCGTTCACCCAGATTCGGACCCAGTCGTCCGAGCCGTGAGCAAAGGTGACCTCGCGGTCGTCGGGACTGTTCACGGCGACGACGGCATAGGCCGCTCGATTTCCGAATTCGCCTTGTTGCGGGTCCACTTCCTTCCCGGCCAGCACTTCATCGACCCGCACCAGACCGAGGGCTTGTTTGGGGTCGGACCGGCGCCATTCGCCCGGCGTCTCTTTGAGAGAAGCGGTCCCCTCGGCCAAGGCCGCCAGTTCCGGCGGAAGCGGACTCGCCATAGCCGTTCTGCCGTCGTTGAAGGGGTAGGGCTCGGAGATCGCCCAGTCCTCGATCAGGACGTCCCAGAGGCGAGCCTCGCGAACCTCGTCTTCGGAAGCGCCCGCGGCGGCGGCGAATTCGGCGGCCGATCCGGGCCGGTCGAAGCGTTGAGCGAGCTGGGCATAAAGCCCCGCGATGTCGGAGACGTACCCGTTCTCGGGGTCCGCCGCGATGAGCTGCTCCGCGGCGGCTTTCAGGGAATCGAGGTGCTCGGCGCGCATCTCACGGTTGATCGCATTCCGCGCGCGGTCGAAGGCATCGCCCTGGGAGTAGGGCGATACGAGAGAGAAATAGCGCAGGGCGCGGGCGCAATCGCCGATGCGAAGGGCCTGCTCGACGCCCAGCGCGGCCATCGGATGGAGGTTGTCCCAGGATATGCCCTTTTCGATAAGCCCGTCGAGACAGGCCAGCGCCGACTCGCTCTCCCCCGCTTCCACCAGGATGTACATGGCGCGGATGCGGTGTTGAGGCAGCAATTCGGCGGCGTCGGTCATTTCCTTGAGCTTCGCGACGGCAGCTTCCTTCTCGCCGCGGTGGAAATCGTAGAGGGCGCGGACGTACCGCTCCTCCGTTTCGTTGCGGGCCACCTCGGGCAGGCGATTCATTACGGCCTCGACGCGGGCGGTCTCGGCGGACGCCGCCAGAGCTTGCAGCACGCTCTCGTTCTCGACGAGCTGGCGCGGGCGTGCGGCCACGACGGCTTCGCACAGCGGCAACGCATCGGCGGGCGACGCGCCCACCATGGTGTTCAGGGCCATCATGCGCATGGACTCCGTGGCGTCCGGATGCTCGCCCACGCGGCGAATGTACTCGACGGCCAGGGCGTTCTCGCTGCCGCCGTAGAGGTTCTGAACGAGGGCGTAAGCCGTTTCGGGAGGGAGCGGGACGTCTTTGAGCCGCTCGGCGGCGGCCTGCGCCAATTCGCCTCTCCCGTCGCTTTCGGGTCCTCCGTAGTTGAGGGCATGGATCACGGCCTGCTGCAGGTTCGGGTCCGCCAAGAAGGCCTCGGACGCGATGGTATCGGAGATAAGGCCCTCGTTCGCCAGGAACTGGGCGTATCCGTGGACGAAGTTCTGACGCCGGTTATTCGGGAGATCGGCGCACAGTTTCCGGAACACGGCGCGATGGGCCTCGTGGTCGCCCGCAGCGGCGAGGGCCTTGCTGTAGAACGTGAGGATCTGGGGATGCATGGCGGCATTGCGGAGGCGCGGCTCGAGGAATTCGCGGGCCTCATCATAGAGCCTGGCTTCGTTGAGGGCCTGGGCCACCGCGAAGACGTCATAGCCTTCCCGCGCCCGAGACCACAGCTTGCGGGCGTCGTCGATCCGGTCCGCCTTGATGTAGCACGCGACGAGATCCCGGGGAAAACCCATGTGCTCCGCATCCAAGAGCTTCTCGTAGGCGGCGATGGCCTTGTCGTAGAGGCCGGCCGACGTATAGATGCTTCCGATCTCGTAGGCGTGGCGCGTCACCAGCCCGGGGTCGAAGGACGCCAGGATCGCCTCGGCGTCGTCGGGTCGGCCGGCTTCGAAATAGGCCCGCGCCAGATTCAGAAACAGGTCACCATCGGCCTCGGGCCGCGTCTGGCTCGTCAACGACTCCAACAAGGCCAAGCGTTCCTCGTTGCGGCCCAGCCGCTGAAGAACGTTGAGCTTGGAGACGACGACGCCCTTCTGGCGCGGGTCTTTCTGCAGACATTCGTCGTAGAGGGCCAGCGCCTTCTCGGGAAGGTTCGCCTCCTCGTAGAGCTGCGCGAAGGCGGGCAGGAAATTCGTGGGGTCCTCTTCCTCCGCGCGCAAGCGGGCCAGGAAGCGCTCGAGCAACTGCCCTCGGCCCTGCGCCTGCAGGTTGTGTCCCAGAAGCTCGCGAATGCGATGGGGTGGATCGCCCGGGCCGCCCGCCTGCCAGCGGGCCCATACGGCCTCTTCGAGGGTGTCGAGGTCGTTCCGGGCGAGGCAAATGCCGACGATGGCCGACATGTCGATCTGGCTCCACTCGGTGAAGACAGCGTCCTTGTGGGCGATGAGCAGGTCGTAGGCCTCCGACACGAACCCGCGGTTGGACAGGAAGCGGAAATAGCGGTCGAACGAGTCGGCGCGGGGCGCCTTCTCGAACCAGGCCCGGAGCGTTTCGCGGGCCCCTTCGACGTCGCCGGCATCGGCCTGGAAGGGAGTGAACTGCACGCGCAGGTCTTCCTGCTGTTCGGGACGGGCCGTGGCGAGCAGGCGGTCCCGCAGTTCCAGGACCGCTTCGGGCCGTCCGGTCTGCTGGAGGACTTGAGCGAGCATTCGGACGCGGTCGGGCGCGGGGTTGGCCTCCACCCAGGGCATGAGCATCTCGACCGCCTCGTCGGACCGACCGTCCTCGCTGAGGGCCTGGGCATACTCGCGGCGCACTTGCGCATCTTCCGGCCGTTGCTCGAGGAGCTTCTTGTAGAGGGCGACGGCTTCCTCGTTGTCCTCGTTGCGCCGCAGGTAGCCGGCGTATTCCCGGATGAAGTCGGGATTGTCGGCGAATTTCTCCGCAAGCGAGTCCAGCAGCCGACGGGTTTCCCGGTAGTCGAGGGCGTCGTTCCAGAAAAACGACCGCGCGATGTCGGCGAGGTGCGGACTGTCTCCGGCCAGGATCTGATTCTCGACGAGTTCCCGGAACTGCCCGGTCTGGAGGAAGGCCCGGACCACCATCTCGTCGATCTGGCGCAGGGCGTGGGGCTCGCGGGCCACGGCGTCGCGGCAGCGTTCATAATAGGGCGCCACGTGGTCCCAGAGCTCGCCGTCGATGAGCTGGCGCATGGCTTCCACGTAGCCGTAGGACCCCTGGAGCAGCGCTTGCTTGTCCCAGTAATCGAAGGCCTTGTCGAGGTCGCCTTTGCGCAGGTAGAGCCGGGCGACGCGGCCGAAGTCCTGGCTTCCGGTGCGCTTGGCCGAGTCTTCGAGCAGGCGGATCGCCGTATCGAGGTCGCCCTGTTGCTCGGCGATCTCGACCCGCTCCGTTATGGCCACGTACGGGTTTCCCGGCTGCCGGGCGGCCATGTCCTCGAGGATCTTGGCGGCGTCGTCGAGGCGCCCCTCGTGGCGGGCGATCTGGACGTTCAATCCCAGGGGCCACAGGGCCGTCGACGAGGTTTCCGCCTCTTTCTCCGCTTCCGCCTTCAACTCGTCGAGCCGACCGAGGCGGTCGTAGAGGGACACCAACTGCCGGAGCGTGTGGGGTTCGTACCAGGCCGCGTTGGCGCGGGCGGTTTCGAAGTAGCTCCGATAGGCCTTGAGGGCGTCCTCCGTTCGCCCGGCCTGCTCATAGGCCTGGGCCAGCTCCATCCGGACGTGGGTCTGGCGCGGGTCCAGGGCCACCAGCTTCTCGAAGAGCTCGACGGCGCGGTCCAGATCGCCCCGGCCGCGGGCCTCCCAGGCGAGGTTGCGCAGCACGTCGGGGTTCGAGCTGCGCCGGATCATCTCGTCCTCGAGCGAGGCCAGCTCGTCGGTCTTGCCCATCTGGTGGTAGAGCTGGCGCACCTCGTGGTTCATATGGGCGAAGAGCGAGGGCTGGGTGCGCAGCATCTTCTCGTAGATCTCGAGGGCCCGGCGGGGCTGGCCGGCCTGCTTGAAGAGCTCCGCCAGGGTCGTCTGCACCCGGCTGTTGTTGGGGCGCATTTCGAGGAGTTTCTCATAGAGTTCGATGGCGCGGCTCAGTTCGTTGTTCATGCGGTACAGGTGGGCCAGGTCCTCGTGGAACTGAACCGACGACGGCTGCTTGGCGAGGCGCTCCTCGAACTCCGCAATGAGCTCGGGCAGGCGGCCGGCCTGCTGGTAATAGCTCGCGAGCATCTCGACGGAGCCCGAACGGCGCGAGTAGCGGGGATGGCCGCCGTACCACGCGAAGGAGGCTGCGGCGGGCTGCCGATCCAGCGCCTCCCGGGCGAGGGCGATGGCCTTGTCGAAGTCGCGATCCTCGGCGTAGAACCGGGCGAGGGTCTCCGCCACTTGGGGATCGAGCCGTCTCCCGGCCCCCTCGGCGTGCTCCTCGAGGAGCTGACGCGCCAACGCATTCTGACCCGCCTGGCGCAGGGCCTGGAGGAGGTTCAGGGCCATGCTGAAGCCGCCGGGCTGGCGCAGGAGTTCCCGCGCCTCCCGTGAGACGACGTCGTAATCCTTGGCGAGGATGGCCACATTGACCCGGCCCAGCCGGGCCTGGGCGGCCAGGGCGGGGAACCGCGCTTCCAGCGCGTCGTACAGGGGCCCCATTTCCGCGTACCGGTTAAGTTCGTCGTAGAGGAAGATGCGGAAGTTGACGAGCTCCGGGTCGGACGCGACGTCCGGACCCAGCGATTCCAGCAACGCGAGGGCGGCTTCGAATTCGCCGCGGCCGGCGAGCATGGCGAGGCGGATGCGGACCATGTCGTGGGCCAGGGCCTGGGCCTCGGGGTCCGTGGACGCCGTTGCCGTCGCCGCCGTTTCCTCGATCCGTTTTTCCACGTCTTCGAGCCGTTCTTCCTGACCGATCCCGTAGCGCATCAGATTCGACAGCGCTTCAAGCCGCATGTGGGGCACGCTGGGCAAGAGGAACCGCACCATCGAGGCCAGATCGCGGCCGAAGTGTGCCATCCGCGAACCGACCGGCTGAGGAATGTACATCTGGTGCAACGCGACGCCCGGTCGGGCGGTCGAATCGGTCGGCTCCGGCCCAAAAAGCATCTCCTCCTGAATGGCCCAGGCCTCGTCGAGGTCGCCCTGCTGCTGGGCGAGGCTGGCCATCACGTTGCGCAACTGATACCGGTGCTTGGGATGCTGCTCGAGGGCCTGGGCGTAGAGCTCTTTGGCCTCGTCGGCCTTGCCCGTGGACTGGAGGGCCGAACCCACCTGGAAGATGGCGCCGATGTCGTCGGGATTCTCCTCGAGCATCGAGCGGGCGAGGGCCAGGGCCTCTTCCTTCCGATCAAGACGCACCTTGAGGTGGATCACCTGGGAAATGAGGGCCCGTTTCGGGTCGCCCTCGAGCCGCTCCAGGAGGATCTCGTACTTCTCGAGGGCCTTCTCGGGCATTTCGCGAGACGCGTAGAAACCGGCGACCTGCTGCAGGAGCTCGTTGTCGTCGGGACGGGCCGCGAGCAGTTCCTCGGCCTTCCCCAGGGCTTCCTCCCACCGCTGGAGGACGGTGTAAACGGTCAGCAGGTCGAACTGGGCCTGGACGTTCGTCGGATTCTCTTCCGCCTTCTTCAGAAAATATTCGACGACGATCTGATCGTCGCCGAGGCGGCGCCCCATCTCGGCCATGGCGGCGATGACCGAGGGACGGAACTCTTCGAAGGTGCCCGACGCCCGCGAGGGGCCGTACATGGCGCCCGGGTACGGTATGAAGGACGAGTAGGGCGACCATCGGCTGCTCATCACGGCCCCCATGCCCCCTCCGAACCAGCCCATAGGCACGGGGCCGCTGATCGACGGCATGAAGCCGCCGATGCCCCCGTATGGATAAAAGCCGTACGGCGACGACCCGCCGGGGCCGCCCTGGAGCGGGCGCACCTTCTTCTCGGTTCCGTCCGCGCCCTCCTCGGGGGCGGGTCGCTCGCCCCGCTCGAGGATCTGCTGAAGCTGGACCAGGGCCTCGTCCACCCGCTCGGAGGCCGCCAGTTGCTGGGCATAGTCGAAGCGGAGCCGGAAATCGTAGGGATCGAGTTCGAGCGCCCGGGCCTCGGCCTCGAGGGCCTCGTCGATCAAGCCGGCTTCGAAGAGGGACCGGGCGACGGTCTTGTGGGCGCCGGGGTCGTCGGGGTGCTCGTCGGTAATGCGCTTCCAGGCGGCGCGGGCCCGGTCGGTGTCGCCCAACTGGTAGTAGATCGAGCCGAGCCGTTCGAGCTCCGCCACGGAAGGCTGCCCCGACAGGGCCATGAGCTGCTGGAGGGAGGCCGCGGCCCGCTCGAATTCGCGCAGGCTGTAGGACTCGTTGAGGAGCAGGCGCAGGGCCTCGGCCTTGTCGTCGACGGCGTTGGCGGCTTCGTCGAGCACCTCGAGCGCTCTGCCGTGGTTCGAGCCGATCTTGTGCAGGGCCGCCACCTCCTGGTAGGCGGAAAGCTTCTTGGGGGTCTGGCGCACGCGGGCCTGGAACTCTTGGAGCAGATCGTCGAGCCGGCCCTGCTGCTGATAGACGAAGCCCAGCCGGTTGACGGCGTCGAGGCGGGTGGAGTCTTTGCGGGCGGTGTCGAGCATGCGGCGGTAGGCCTCCTGGGCCTCGCCCCAGCGGCCCTGAGAGGCCAGGGCCTCGCCGTACTGCCGGTGGAAATCGGGCTCTTCGGGCGCCAGACGCAGAGCGTGGCGGTATTCGCTCAAGGCCTCATCCGCTTCGTTGTAGAGCATCAGGGTCTGGGCAAGGTCGATGCGGGCCTCGGGATCGCCCGGCGTCCGCTCCACGATGCGCCGGGCCGTGGCGACCGCTTCGTCCCGGCGCCCCGCGCGTACGTACAGGCGCAGCAGGTCGCGCAGGTAGCCTCCGGCGCGGGTCGGGTCGAGGTCGGCGAGGCGGGCGTAGACCTCCATGGCCCGATCCATCTGGCGGTTCGCCAGGCAGGCCTCGGCGAGCTGGCGCAGGAACTCGGGGTTCTCAGGCTCCTGCTGGATGCATTGTTCGTAGAGGGCCACCGCGCCGGGATGGTTGCCCGCGTGGCGATACAGACGCGCCAGGCGCAGCTTCGGCGCCACGGCCTCGGGGTTCGCCGCCACCTCCGCCTCCCAGGCCTGCTGCTTCTCGGCCAGCACGCCCAGGGAGGTGTAGGCGTCGATGAGGCCCTGCTCGCCTCGGCTGCGGAAGTACTCGGTCTCCGATTGCTCGGCGAGGGCGGTGAACAGCGGTACCGCCTCCTCGAACCGTTCGCCCTGCATGAGGAGTCGGGCGAGGGCGGCGGTATGCTCATAGTTGTCGGGCTCCAGCTCGACGGCCTTGCGAAGCAGCGGCTCCGCTTCCGCGGATTTTCCGTATGAAATGAGGATCGAGGCGACCTCGGCGTGGTCCGACGCCGGGGACCCATCGTCGAGCACCGAGGTCCAGAGCCGAACGGCCTCTTCCTCTTCGCCCTTCTCATGACGCAGGGCGGCGAGGCGGAAGGTCCATTCCGGGGAAGCCGCCAGGGCGAGGGCCTTCTCGTAGGCGGCGATGGCGTCGTCGGGAAAGTCGTACTGCTCGAACCAGGAGCCGAGGAGGGCCCAGGCGCCGGCGCCCGCATCGGGTCCGACGACGCGCCGCCACACGGCCTTGGCCTCTTCGGGCTGACCGGCTTCGAGCCAGGTCTCGCCGAGGCGCCGAACATATTCCGGATCGCTCGGCACGCGTTCGATCAACTGCTCGTAGGTCTCGCGGACCCGTTCGGGCTGGGCGACGGCGCGATAGACCTCGATGAGCCGTTCGTAGGTGGCGATGCGGTCGGGGGCGCGGTCGAGGACCTGGCGATACTCGGCCTCGGCGTCGCCGTGTCGGGCCATGCGGGCGTAGGTCTCCGCCAGGAGCTCGCGGAAGTCGAGGTCCGCGGGATCGGCGGCCACGCGCTCCCGCGCGTATGCGGCGAGCCCTTCGAGGTCGCCCAAATCCTGGTACACGCCCACGAGGCGCTGTTTGAGGTCTTCAAAGAGCCAGTTTCCGGGCGCGGCGAGCTCCAGGCCCCGCTCGTAGGCGGCAATGGCCTCGGCGTGCTGCTCCAACTCGATGTAGCAGTCGCCGATGGCCCGTTCGGCCCAGCACCGGCGGTAGGCATTGTCGGACGACAGCTCGATGAGACGGCGGAGCGTCTCGACGGCCTCGGCCCACATCCGGTTTTCCCGATAAACGTCGGCCAGCTCCATGACCGCGTAGGTGTCGGTGGGGTCCCGGTCCACGAGGCGCTTCCAGGCCGCAGCCGCCGCTTCCCGGTCGCCTTGACGCAGGTACAGGCTGCCGAGGATGCGGCAGATACGGCCCCGTTTCTCGGGATCGGCGACGGTGTCGAGGGCCGAGGTCAGGAGCGCGGCGGCCTCGTCGTTTCGCCCGGCGTCGTAGTAGAGCGTGCCGAGGAGCAGATGGAGGTCGGGATCGTCGGCGCCGAGGGTGCGCGCCTCCTCGAGGGCCCGGATCGCGTCGGCCGTCTTGAACTGGCGCGCCCGGATCCGCCCCAGGAGTATGAGGTCGGCCGACCGGGACTCGGAGGCCGCGAGGCCGGATTCCAGCTTCTCGACCCAGGCATCGAGCCCGTCGAGGATGAGGT
>CAYVOE010000068.1:225-1497 GCA_964452795.1 uncultured Nitrospiraceae bacterium | reverse complement strand
GCCCGGCGCTGTCGGCCGGTTGCGCCCCGGCGGTCGCGGTCAACACCAGCACAATAAGCGCCCACACCCATCGCATACGTGACATGACGTCTTCTCCGAGGACGGGGCGTCGCCCACGCGGCGCCTCACCGTTGCCACAGACAAGAATAGCCCACCGGGTCGGCCGCATCCAATGCCTCCGCTGGCCCCGGGACCCGGGAGGCTATGGTCTCGGAATCAGAAGTCGTCGCAGTAGCGGTAGGCCTCGATGACGGCGCGTTCGCCTTCTTTGCCCGGCTGCGAGTTTCCGTGCTCCATGCCCACGATCCCGTCGAAACCCTTGCCATGGATGTGCTTGAAGATGTTGCGGTAGTTCATCTCGCCGGTGGTGGGCTCTTTCCGACCGGGATTGTCGCCGGCCTGGAAGTAGGCGATCTCGGACCAGGCGCGATCGATGTTGGGGATGATGTTCCCTTCGGTGATCTGCTGGTGGTACATGTCGAAGAGGATTTTGCAGGAGGGGCTGCCGACGGCGCGGCAGATCTGATAGGCCTGGGGGATCCCGGAAAGGAACAGGCCGGGGTGATCGGTCCACGAGTTCAGCGGCTCCAGGACCATGATGAGGCCGTGGGGCTCGACGATCTCCGCGCAGTACTTGAGGTTGTCGATGACGTACGCCGTCTGGTACTCCCACTCGCGGCCCACGTCGTAGCGGCCCGGCACGACGGTGCACCACCGGGTGTTGACGCGCTTGGCCACCTCGACGGCGTTGCGCATGGTCTGGAGGATGTGCTCGCGGTTCTCGGGCTTGTCGGAAGCGAAGGTAACGTTGTCGAAGTCGGCGGCGGCCACAAAGACGCCCATGGTCATGCCGAGCCGCTCCATCTCGCGGGCAATCTTCTCCTGGAGCTCGACGGGCCGGCCTCCCATGCCGTTGTCTTCCAGGGCCTCGAAGCCCTCGTCGGCCATGAACTTGAGCTGATCGATGGGGTCTTCGCCGGCATGATGCGTGAACATGCCGAAATGAGGGGCGTACTTCAATTTAAAGGGTTTGCGCTCCGTCTGCGCCGCAGCCGTCGAGGTTCCCGCCGATGCCGCTGCCGCCGCGCCCGCCGCCGCCACGCCGGCGCCTATGAATTCCCGTCGGTTCATCGTCTCCCGCTCCTTTCGTCAAGACAAAAAAGCCCCCGCCGAGAAACGCATCGTCGACGGGGGCTCGGTTCTACTCACGCGAGGATGTCGTGCACTACGTGGCCGTCGACGTCGGTGAGGCGGAAGTCGCGGCCCTGGAAC
>CAYVOE010000068.1:0-215 GCA_964452795.1 uncultured Nitrospiraceae bacterium | reverse complement strand
GTAGGTCAGCCGGGTGTGGTCGATGCCCAGCTGGTGCAGCAGCGTGGCGTTGAGGTCGTGGATGTGGACCGGCTTGTCGACGATGTTGTAGCAGAATTCGTCGGTCTCGCCGTAGCTGATGCCGGGCTTGATGCCGCCGCCCGCCATCCACACGGTGAAGCACCGGCCGTGGTGGTCGCGGCCGTAGTTGGTATCCGTGAGGTCGCCCTGGCAGT
>CAYVOE010000067.1:0-15512 GCA_964452795.1 uncultured Nitrospiraceae bacterium | reverse complement strand
CAAGTCCGTCGCCATCCGCATGCTCCTCAACATCATCGCGACCCTCAGCCACCGCCTTCAGATCGCCAACGAGAAGCTGGGCGTCCCCCAAAGCACGGTGTAACGACCGCAGCGACACGCATTCGACGCGGGGACGCCCCCACAGGAGGTCTCCTCGTGCCCCATATCCGGAACGTCTCCGTTGCCCGCGCCTCGGTTGAATCCAAAGGGTTCTTCGACCCCTCCGGAGTAATCTTCTTTCAGATCTGGCTTACCCTGGCGGGGTTCCTGATCTCCGCCATATCCGATACGAAAGACTAGAGCGCCGTCCGAACCCGCTTCAGGTCAGCGCAGGATGTCGGCTATCGCGTCGTGGGTCAGGAGATGGCCAACCAGGGGCTGGGACTTGTCGGCCTGGGACTGCTGCCATAGGGCCAGGATGCCCTTCTCGGTCGCCACGGCGTCCACGTAGCGGCTGCACCCGGTCCCGTGGGGCGACACGAACAGGGGAAAATGCCGCGAGAGGCGCGTCATGCGGGGAAACGCGGCGGTGGGCCCATAACACGCGCCCCCCAACTCCTCGCAACTGTGGCCCCGGGGACGCTGCACTCCGCCGGGGCTCTGCTCGTGTTCCCGGTAGCACTCGAGGCCGTCGTAGAAGTACACCGACAGGGGCGGCCCCTCGGCGAAGACTCCCACCCGCGGCACCGGCAGACGACAGGTGATGCGGGTGCCCGCCACGTCCCAAGTGGGACCGCGCCCGATGAATTCCCAGCTTCGTACCGAGAAGGCGGCATCGCCGGCGGCGCGGGTGGCGTAGCCCGAGTTGGCAGACGACCACGAAAAGGGGTGGTTGCAGAAGACGAGTGTCGTGCTCCCCTCCTCGCGGAAGACCACGGGGTCCTTCACGTGCAGGTAGGCGGGATCGGGCGTCTCGTCGAGGGCGGGCCGGAGGGTGGCGGCGTCGATCGTATCGGGCGAGTCGCCGTGCATCACGTCGATGGTCCACACGCCGGTGCCGGGCTTGCGATAGGCGTCGAGGCCTTCCGGATAGGGGTTGTCCTTCTCGCTGGACACGTAGATCGCCCAGGTGCCGTCTTCGGCGCGGTCGAGGGCGGCCCCCTCGATGGAAATCACCCGGCCGGCGCTGTAGGACAGGTCGGCCTTGGACCACGACCGCACCTTGGAGAAGTTGCGTCCGCCGTCGAGGGACCGGAACAGGGCCAGTTCCAGGCCCCGTTCTCCTGCCCCCAGACCCGTGCGGGAATCGCCGTAGTTGCGGTAGCGGCCGACGAGCCACAGGGCGCCTTTGGAGTCGACGACCGCGTTTCCTCCGCCGAACCAGTATCCGGGGGCATTCCGCTGGGGCGGCACCAGCACCCGCGCCTTCTGCTGATCCACCAGCGCCAGGAGAAAGGCCCGCAGCTTGTCTTCCGCGGCCGGCTCCAACCGAAACTCCTCCATGTACCCTTCCCCCGTCACGGCCGAGACGTGCATTGCGACTCCGTTTCCAGTATGCGGTCCGCCGCGGCCCGGGCCGCCGTTTCGACGGTGTCGACCAGCGGCAACGGGGCGGCGTCGGCGCCCAGCAGGATCGACAGATCCGTGCAGCCCAGGACGATGGCCTCGGCCCCCCGGGCACCGAGATCGTCGATGATCTCGAGCAGCGAGGCGCGGGCGCGGTCGGACCGGTCGCCCCGAAGGAGGTGGAAGATGACGTTCGACACCTCCGCACACCCCCGGGCGTCGGGCGTCAGCACTTCAATGCCCCGCGGCTCGAGTTCCCCCTGATACAGGCCCTTCTCGACGGTCTTGCCCGTGGCCAGGAGGCCGACCCGCCCGTATCCCGCGCGCCGGCAGTGTTCCGCCGTCTCGGCCACGATGCTGAGGATGGGCGTGCTCACACGCCCCCGCAGCTCGTCGAGAAAATAGTGGACCGTGTTGCAGGGAATGACGATGAAGTCGGCGCCCGACTGCTCGAGCCGCGCCACCCCTTCCATTAAATACGGCAGGATCCGTTCCTCGTTCCGGTTCTCCTGGATGATCTCCCGCTCGATGTCGTAGTCGAAGGGGATGCTATAGATCACGATGGGCGGATAGTGGACGTCGTTGCGGGCCCGGCACAGCTCGATGAGCCTCAGGTAGAAGCTGCACGTGGTCTCCGGTCCGAGTCCCCCGATAATGCCTGCGGTTTGCATGGTGCTCCCTGCCCTCCGGGGCAAAAGGCGGCCTCGGCCTTCCGTGGCCGGGGCCGCCCGATTGTGCTTCCGATCCACGGCGGATGGCTCATGCCGCTCCCCGCCGGACGTGCCGCGCTACGGCCGCTCCTCCAGGGGCAGCTTGGTCTGGAAGTTGTTCGGCGTGATGGCGATGGGGCTGGCGCCCGGGCTGAACACGCCCGCCGCACGCTCCTCGAAGGGATACCGGCTGGGATAGCGCACGAACTCGACGTGGCCGTCCATGTACAGCACGTTGCCGCCGCCGGGCACGTGGGCGAACTGCTGCACGTTCGACGACGGATAGTCGTACATGACCGGGATGGTGCTTTGCGCCTGGGCGCCGGAAGCGGGATTGTTGATGTCGGTGATCATGAACCGCTCGATCCCCTCCTTCAGCCGCAGGATGCTGTTGCTGCCCTTCACCGAACCGTATCCGACCAGTCCCGCGCCGAAGGGAGGCGGCGTGCCGCCCACGGTGATGTCCGAGTCGGCAATGTTCGGGTTCCAATAGACGCCCCACGCAAAGGCCGCCCACGCGTCGCGAACCAGATGGCTGAAGTAGAAATAGCTTTCCGGGGTGAAGAAATCGGGATAGGGGTTTCCGTCGCGATCGAGCCAGGCGCCGGGGCCTTCCGGATTAAAGCCGGCAATGTCCGTGGTGCTGCCGGTCCAGGTGCCCTTCTCGCGGCCCTCGCCGTTGAGCACGGTGTCGCCCGAGGGGTCCGACGGACAGATCAGGACTTTGGCGTCCGTCAGGTACTCGGGAAAAACCGACGTACCTTGAAACAGGGTGGGGATGATGCAGGTGTTGGCCACCGGACGCCCGTTGGGCAGGGTGGCGTTGCCGAAGAGCTGCGCGCACCGCGGCGCGCTCGCCTGGGCCGAGGGGAACTTGCCCTTGTTCTCCCCGGCGAACATCTTGAAGACGATACCCATCTGCTTGAGGTTGTTCTGGCAGGCGGCCCGGTTCGCGGCCTCCCGCGCCCGCGCCAGGGCGGGCAAGAGAATGGCCGCGAGAATACCTATGATGGCGATGACGACGAGAAGTTCGATGAGGGTAAAACCACGGGATTTCTTGCACATGAGACCTGTCCTCCACTGTCGGAGCCGACGAGACACGGTTTAACCCCCGAACCCCGGGGCACGGTCCCCGAGCGCTCGATCGGTCCACCCATCCGCCGGACACAGGAGCCGTGCGACTCCGCCGTCCGGCTTAAACTGAAGAGGATAAAATGGTTCCGGGAAGTGCCGCGTGGAACGAGACAGCCATGCCGACCGATTCGAACGTGTTCCGCCCCTACCTTGCCCTCGTCGCGCATGTCGAAGACCGCCCCTCGCCCACCGGCAGGTCCTACCCTACGGAGCGCACCCCAACATGGCTTCATACGGCACCCTTCCCTGAACAGTGGCCGAACTATAGCACGGGGTTACAAAGGTCCGCAAGGGGCCCCAAGTCCCCGTTCCAACTGCATCTATGCCTTAACCGCGGCCTGTCCCTCTCGACAAGGTTGTCTTGAGCTTCTTGTCTTGGGCGGGGCACCCCGGACACTCCAATTCGTCCCGCTGTTCCGCCCGAGAATCGAAATCGGATATAGTGAGCGGGTCGGTCGGGCCGGTTCGGCCGGCGAAACTCGGGCTGCGCGCTTCAACTCTGTGAAAGGAGCTCCATGGGTCAGGTGGCGTTCATAACGGGAGCCAGCCGCGGCATCGGCAAGGCCATCGCCGTCAAGCTGGCGCGGGAAGGCTACGACATCGTGGTGGCGGCCAAGTCGGTGAAGGAACACCCGCGCCTGCCGGGGACCATCTATTCGGCGGCGGAGGAAATCGGCGCCCACGGCACGCGGGTCCTGCCCATCCCCTGCAACGTGGCGGATCTCGAGAGCGTTCGTGCCGCCGTGGATCAGACCCTCGAGACCTTCGGACGGGTGGACGTCCTCGTCAACAACGCCGGCGCCCTGTGGTGGCGCAACCTCGACGAGACCCCCATGCGGCGCTTCGACCTGGTCATGGACGTGAACGTGCGCGGGGCCTTCGCCCTGACGGCCGCGTTCATGCCCACCTTCAAGGCGCAGAATTCCGGCCACGTCGTCATGCTGTCGCCGCCGCTGGAGCTCGACTACCTGCCGGGCCGCATCGCTTACAGCATCAGCAAGTTCGGCATGACGATGATCGTCTTCGGCCTGGCGGGAGAATTGAAGGGCACCGGCATCGCCGCCACCGCCCTCTGGCCCAAGACCATCATCGAATCCTACGCCACCATCAACTTCAACCTGGGCAGCCCCGAGGTCTGGCGCAAGGCCGACATCATGGCCGACGCCCTGCACGAGATCGTGCGCCACCCCGAGCGCGCCAACGGACGGGCGGTCCTCGACGAGGACTTCCTGCGGGAAGTGGGCTACACCGACTTCGAGCGGTACAACTGCGTCCCGGGAGGCCGGCCGGCCGACCTCGACGCCGCCATGCGCACCCTCCGTTCCTGAGCGCTTGCCCACGACAGGGCCTTGTGGTAGTATGCTGTATCGGCTTCGGCCGGTTCCGTCAACAGTTCAACCTCATTTCGAGCCGCCAGCGTCCTCCCTCCCCCCTTCTCGACCGACGCGCTCGGAAGGCTTCGAACCCACCGGGCCTTCGCCAAACCGCACGTTCCGCAGCGAGGCGTGGACGCCTCGGCGGCCGGCACTCCCCATACCCCGTTCTGCAAAGGAGAAGTATCGTGCGTTTCATTCCGACCAAAATACACGGCGTTCTCGATTACCTCATCGGGATCCTGCTCATTGCCGCGCCCTGGATCTTCGGATTCGCCGACAACGGACCCGCCACCTGGGTGCCCGTGCTCCTCGGCGCCGGCGTCATCCTGTACAGCCTCTTCACCAACTACGAGCTTGGGGCCGTGCGCAGCATCTCCATGCCGGCCCACCTCTGGCTCGACGGCCTGGGCGGCCTGTTCCTGGCCGTATCGCCCTGGCTGCTGAACTTTGACGAGTACGTCTACCTGCCGCACCTCCTCGTCGGTCTCTTCGAGATTGGCACCGCCCTCATGACGCACACGCGCCCCGGGTACGTGCAAATCGCCGATCACCACGTACGGACGGAGGAGCCGTAGACGCAAGTCGGCTCGACTCCGTTGTGGCTTGGGTCGTGGCTTGGCCGTCTCGCCCGGGACGTAACGCCCGCATCTTCCTGCTTCTGTCCTGGGCGATATGCCCAAGCCACGGCCGAGTCACAGGTGAATTGCGTCGCCTCGATCGGTATTCTGGGTGCGACATCCCTTCAACGATCGAGGTTTCGTCATGAGATTTCCCTTTCCACTCGGATCGACCGGCCTTGTCCGCCCTTGCGCGGCGGGAGCCGTAGCCCTTCTCGCGTGGGCCGCCGACGCGACGGCTCAGGACTTCGAACCCGACACCGTTACCCTCCGCGCGGCCGACGTGCTGCCGGCGGACGCCCTTGCCGGCGAGCGTCATCGCGTTCGCGACGACGTCGTCAACGACGGTTGCATGAACCGCTTTGTCATCGAGTCCGACTACGGCACCTTCGAAGCGGACAACGAGGTCCTGGCCCTTGAACGGATCGAAGAGGTCTACGCCCTGGAGCGGCTCGACGAGCTGGCACACCCCCTGGCGGCGGCGGGAGGCGCACGGGAATCCCTGTTCAAGCGGGGACGCGCCCTCAGGACCCTGGCCACCCACCCCGTCCGCACGGGCAAGAACCTGCCTCGCGGCGTGGCGCGCTACTTCGGCAACTACTACCGCATGCTTGAGGGAGGCCGTGGCGAGCTCGAGGAGCCGGCCTACAAGGAGCTGATCCGCTATTCGGCGGCGAAGCGGGGGCTGGCGGCCTACCTCGGCGTCAACCCCTACACCTCGAACCCGGTGCTGCAGGACCGGATGCGGGAAATGGCCTGGAGCGCCTACGGCGGAGGGGCCGGCATCGAGCTGGGGTTCTATCTCATCCCGACGAGCGAAGTCACCACCGCCCTCGAAGCGACCACCACGACCGTGAGCATGAGCGAGGCGGTGCGGAGCCAGTCTCCGGAAAGCCTCCGCGCCGAGAACAAACGCCAACTCCGGCGCATGGGCATCGACGGCGGCCTGATCCGCCGGTTTCTGCATCATCCCTGGTACTCGCCGCTCCACGAGACGGCCCTGGTCGCAGCGTTGCGGCGCATGAACGGCGTGGTCGACCGGGGCGCATACATCGAACAGGCCCTGACGGCGGAATCGGAGAGCGACGCCCTTTTCTACCAGCGCACGGCGGAAATGCTGGCGCAGTACCACGAGACGGAGGCGCCGCTGGCCGAGCTCGACGTGATCGCGGACCTGCCCGTGGGCCGCAAGCAGGACGGAGGCACCGTCCTGGCCGTCCCCGCCGATCACGTCCGCTGGACGCAGGCCAACGCCGCCCGCGCCGACGCCCTGGCGGCCGGCCGCGCCGAGACGGGCTCCGGAACCGTGGAAGTCTTGCTCACCGGCGACGCTTCTTCTCGGGCCCGGGCGGAATTCGAGTCTCGGAACTTCGTCCTTCGCGAAAATGTACCGATCCCCGAAGCGCTTCTCACGGCAGAGGAAAGCCCTTCGGAAGTTCCGCCGACGCCCGAGCCCGAAGACTCGGCGGATGCGTCCCCCGCGGGCCCGCGCCTCTCCCAACCCGGGCCTCTCTGATTCACGAGACAAGCCGCGAACGCCAATTGAAGGAGGGAAGTCGATGAAGCTAGTGCCCCTCGTCCTGGGTTTTGTGGTCGCCGCTCACCCGGTCTTCGCCGACACGCCCGTGTCGTTGCCCACCGAGCCGGGGCCCTACCAGGTCGCCGCGGCGGACCTGGACGGCGACGGCTACGCGGACCTGCTGGCGCCGTGTCGGGGTGACCTCCTCGCGCCCGAGGAAGCGCGGCCCGCCAACGACACCCTCACCGTATACCTCACGGCCGGGAAGCCCCTCCCCCACCTTCGGCGCGACTTCGGCGTGGGCTTCGGCCCCTACACGGCGGCGGCGGGTGACATCGACGGCGACGGACTCCCCGACGCGGCGGTGGCGAACTTCCAGGCCAACGACGGACGGGATTTATCGATCCTCTGGGGCGCGGAAGACCGGAACGCTTTGTTCGAGCCGGAGACGGCCATCACCGTCGAGGGCGCCCCTCACACGTACATCAAGTCCTTCCGCGCCGACGGCCGACCCGTTTACCCGAGTCCCGGCCTGACCTCCCTCGCCCTGGCGGATTTCGACGAAGACGGACGGACCGACATTGTGGCGGTGGCCTGGTCGAGCGACTTCTTCGTGGTCCTGCGCAACGAGGGAGAGCGCCGCTTCTCGCAGAAGCGATACGATCTGCTGCCGGGCCCCCGGGACGTGGCCGTGGCAGACTTCGACGGCGACGGGCACCTTGATCTGGCCTTCACCATCTATTCCTGCAACATGCTCCAGGCGTTCCGAGGCGACGGACACGGCAACTTCATCGAATGGACCCGCATGCACAGCCAGGGGCACGTGCCCTACCCCATCAAGACGGGAGACCTGGATCGAGACGGGCGGCCCGACCTGGTGGCGGCCAACCGCGGCCCATCCGACGACGCCGTGGCCTTCCTCAACACGGGCACAGGCTTCCGATTCGCCGGCTCCTATCCCACCGATACGCCCGTCACGGCCGAATCCACCACGGACGAGATCCGCGACGTGTTGCTCACCGATATCGACGGGGACGGCATCCTTGACCTCTTGGCCGCGTGCCACGTGTCGCACAAGGTTATATCGTGGCGCGGAACGGGCGACTCCGCCTTCGGGAAGGCCTTTACCGACCACACGGTCCGGACCTTCCCCGGCAAGGGCCCCCGCAGCCTCGCCCGGCTCGACGACGCCCTTGCCGTGGTGTGCTACGACTCGTCGGAGATCCTCCTGATCCCCCTTGCCCCCGATGCGGATGCGACCGACACGCCGAAGCCATAGCGGGCCGACAATTGTCTTGTTAAAGGCCCGGCCCGGATCAACCGTCCGTGTCGAGGGCGGGCGATTGGGCGAGGTGACCGGAAAAGGCGAGGCGTCCGTCGTCTGAAGTTCCCTGCAGATCGAGCGTACCCGCCCGGGCCAGTCCACGCGCGACGGGAACCCGGCTGCGAAGCAGGTCATCCCTCTGTTCGTCGTCGGAAATGCCCTCGGCCGTTTCCATGAGGCGAGCCTCGGCCGTCCGCGCGAAGGGCGCCCACACAAGGCGCACGGCGGCGTCGGCTTCCACGACCCGGGGTTCGGCCTCGGACTCGGCGACCGCGCCTTCCGGCCCCTCGGTCAGAACCCTGTCGGGCGCTTGGGACAATCCGGCCTCCACCGCGGGGCGCAGCCTACTAAGACGATAGGTGGGACTCGGCGACTCGAAGTTGCGCGATTCGTGGATCGAGAGGACGCACAAGGACGTGCCGGAGGGAGGTTCGTCGGCCACTGCCGGCGGAAGAGCCAGGGGCCAGGGCGGAGCCACTGCCGCAGCGGCCTCGAAGGACCGCTCCAGCAGGTCCCAAACGGCGGCAACGTCGGCGGGAGCCGTAGCGGCGATCTCGAGCAGGGGCTCGTCTTCGGGCTCGGTTGGGATCTCGAGGGGGGCATCGCGCTCCGTCACCGCCGCGTCCACCCAGCCCTCCACGGGCAGCCCGTCGTCGACGTGAAACCGGACAAAGGCCTCCGGGACGGCGCGACGGCGCCACTGAAGCTCGAAGGCGGTTTCCACCGGGTCGGACTGGAAGGGCGCCGCCTCGAGGGACGCCCGGACGTAGTCGGGGGAGGTCGAGAAGATGAGGAACCCGTCCCGCCACGCATAATGGAACTGCCCGTAACGATGCACACCGTCTTGAGAACGGTTGAACACCGCGTTTACCGCATGGGCCGCACGCATCAGCAGACCCGGCCGTACGCAGCCACCCGTCCCCGCGTCGCCGCCCGCGCATAGCAGCGATTTCCCCATCCAGAGGGACCAGCGGACCGGCAGGGGCCGGATGCCCGTGGCCTTTCGCACCGCCAGGGCCGGAGCGCCCAGGGGATCCCATTCCTCGCGCACGGCCCGGTAGGAGTCGGATCGCTGGAGCTGCCTCCAGAAGGCCGGCAGGTCCGGCTGCACCACGGTCCACCGCGCATCGGCGGGACAGAACCCCAGTCCCTCGCCCGCCTTCAGACGGCCGTCTACCACGAGGAATACGCACAGGGCCGCAACAGCCAGGAGAAACACCCCCACGCGGCGGATCGTGCGGCCCATTACTATCCGCCCCCTCGGCCGGCGGGCATTACGAGCCGGCCTCGTTCCAGACGGATTCCTTCTCCTTCTCGCGGCGCGATTCGATGGCGGCCAACTGGTTGGCCAGCTCCGCCCGAATTTCGTTCAGTTCGGCAGGAGTGGAGGCATTGAGAATCTTGGATTCGTAGGCGATTTTCTGTTCCGCAATCTGGGCGTCGCACCGGCGGTCGATGTCCGCTATCCGAGCCTTCTGCTGCTCGGTAAGGGTGCGGGTGGGGCCCGATTCGCGTTCCAGGCGCTCGAGCGCCTTCTCGTATGCGCTTTTCATGATGTGGAAACTCCAACCTCGGATCCTCGCGCAACGGGCGAGGGTGTCGGGAAAGGGCTCGACGAGCCGCGGGCGCGACCGGGGCACCCCCCGAGCGCCGCGTCGCGCTCGTGCCCTTTCGTTAAACCGAAAACTCGTCCTGGAGGACGCTCGCGATGAACCGCTCGATCGACACGGGATAATACCGGCTGTTGGGCGTTACGATCACGCCGGTGGTGATGTCCTCGTACCGCTCGAGTTCGTCGAGCACGTCGCCCAGGACCTGGTCCACCGACGCGTCCAGGTGCTGGACCTCGAGATGCTCCGACTTGCATTCCACCGGCCGGCCTCGAAATCCCAGAAACCCGAAGATCCGCCCCATCAGCTCCCGATCCACGTTGTCTTCGCCGAATATCTCGGCGTAGCTCGGCTCCAGATGGGTCGGCCGGATGACGAAGCGCGGAGAGACATGCACTTTGCCGCGGATCCGCGTGGTGTCGCGTCCGGGTTCGAAAGATGGTCCCAGGCACACATACGGCAGGTTGTGATAGCCGCTGACGATGCCGTAGGTGGGGCGGCGCACGATGTGCGTACCCAGGTAAATCTCCCGCATTTCGTCGTGACTCAGCATAACCTTCCCCGTCTAAGCTCCATCGGTCTATACTACCCTAAACACCCGCACCGATACGACTTCGGACCCGCGTCGGCTATTCCGAAACCCCGGGTCGGTCGAACCGCTCCCCTTCTTCGAAGGAAACGGAGCCGGGAAGCACGGCACCGTCTTCAAATCCCGTGGTATCAACGCTCTCGGCAGCCTCGTATTCCAGCGCCCCTTCCGGCGCGGCGGTCCAAGTCGCCAGAAAGGACCGCACGGCCCCCAGCACCACCACCAGGATCAGCGCCACCCCCAAAAAAAGGAACGACCGCATCCGCAATCGTGCCGTATCGGGTTCGGCGCGCGCCGGGCCGCGCCCCTGGGGCCGCCCGATGTCGGAGAGCATCCGTGATCGGGTGTACTTAACGGCCATGGCTCATCCCTGTCTTTCGAGCGGCACGGAGATCGCCGAAGCGCATCCCGAGGCCTTCGCAGACCTCCGGACACACGGCGGAACCGATGGACTCATGAGGGACAAGGCGGCCCATGCGCCATGCTCAGGAAGTTTCGACTTCCGTTTCCGCGTCGGAATCCGCGGAATCTTCGGAATCCGCTTCGTCTCGCACGATTCGGCGGTCCTTGGCGTAGTCGTAGAGTCGTTCGCGCAGCAACTTGCGGCCGCGGTAGAGACGCGACATCACGGTGCCCAGTGGGCAGTTCATGGCATCGGCAATCTCTTTGTACGACATGTCTTCGAGGTCGGCCATGATCACGGCTTGCCGGAAATCGTCGGGCAGAGACTCGACGGCGTTCTTGACCTCGTCGTCGAGCAGCTCGAGCAAGTCGCTGCTGTCGGGATTGCGCGGCTCGTACCCCACCACTTCGGGGTCGGGAGCGGTTTCTTCCGCCGGTTCGGCGCCGCTGAGCTCGACAAAGGTCGGTCGCCGCACCTTCCTCCGATACTCGTTGATGAAGGTATTGCGGAGGATGGTGAGCAGCCAGGCCTTGATGTAGGTGCCTTCCTGGAATTTATCGTGAAAACGCAGCGCCTTGACGACCGTATTCTGCGTCAGATCCTGCGCATCGGTCGGGTTGCGGGTCAGGCGCAGCGCTACCGCATACAGCATATCGAGATGCTGAAGAACGAGTTCCTCGAACTCCTGAGAGCGAGCCTCGGGTTCTGTTACAGCTTTATTCAAAGTAGAGTACCTGAAGAGTTGGTGTATACGCGCGGCCGGTGCCGACGACCCCTATACGTCGGCGGGCCCATTTCCCTCGAATCCTCCCCCCTACTGGGGAATATACCGTAATGATAACGCGTTTACTTACTTTAATCAAATGACGGAGCGATCAATGTCAGGGCCCCCGCCGGTTTTCCGGGGGGATGGGGAGCCCCGTCAAAAGGCCGTCGTCGCCTCCTTTCAGACCCTCCGATCCCGCCTCAGGGTTCAATATATTCCAGCCCGCTGATTGCCGGGAGATTGACCCGTCGCCCCTCAGTCGGTATCCTTTCGGGGAATCCGGTCCGCGAACGCCGGAACGGGCTGCGATACGGAAACCGCAAGCGAGGGAATATTAATAATGGCCTGTGAGGCAACGGCTTACGCTCGGGTGGGCCTGGTGGGAAACCCTTCCGACGGATACTTCGGCAAGACCATCAGTTGCATCGTGCGCAACTACGCTGCCAAGGTCACCCTGTACGAGAACTCGGAACTCGAGATCGTGCCCAGCTTCCAGGATCGGTCCCGCTACGCCTCCATTGCGGACCTTGTCGAAGACGTCCGGCTCCAGGGGTACTACGGCGGCATCCGCGTGATGAAGGCCACCATCCGCCGGTTCTACCATTACTGCCTGGCCCACGAGATACCCCTCCACGACCGCAACTTCTCGATCCGGTACCGATCGAACATTCCGCGCCGGGTGGGCATGGCGGGGTCGAGCGCCCTGGTCACGGCCACCCTCCGCTGCCTGATGGAGTTCTACGAGATCGAGATTCCCAAACACCTCCAGCCCGGACTCATCCTGAGCGTGGAGACCCAGGAGCTGGGGATCTCCGCAGGACTCCAGGACCGCGTGATTCAGGTGTACGAAGGCTGCGTGTTCATGGATTTCAACCGGGAATTGATGGAAACCCGCGGATTTGGCCATTACGAACCGCTGGATCCGGCATTGCTGCCCCCGTTGTACGTGGTCTTCGACGAATCCCTGGCCGAGGGGTCCGAGGTGGTCCACAACAACATCCGGGAACGGTGGAACCAGGGCGATCCGGAGGTGCTTCAGGCCATGAAGGACTTCGCCGACTACGCTCAGCAGGTCCGGGACCTGCTTGAGGCGGGACGGGGCGACGAAATCGGTCCCTGGCTGGATCGCAATTTCGACCGGCGCCGCTCCATCTACCCCATCGATCCGCGCATGCTCGACATGGTCGAGCGGGCCCGCCGCACCGGGGCTTCCGCCAAATTCGCCGGCTCCGGCGGCGCCATCGTGGGCGTCTATGAAGACGAGGCCATGTACCGACGCATCGAAGAGGCCTTCCGCGACACCTCCGCCGTGGTGTTCAAACCCCAGGTGGCGGAGGCAACCTTCCCGGTGTAGGCCGGCGGGGTCTCAGGCCGCGGGGCTCTTGCCGTATACCTCGATTTCGCTGTAATGGCTGGCGTCGTCCGTCGTGTTGCCGCTGCTGTACAGCCGGACGTAGCGCGCCGTGACGCCCTGGGCGTCGATAAGCCTTCCTTCGTGGGTCTCGACGTACTCCTTGTCCTTGCCCACGCCCAGGCCGGCAGAATTGTCGTGGTCGTTGTTGAACAAGGTGGTCACGGCTTCCCGGAACTCGGGGTCGTTCGATGCCTGGACGATGACGTCGAAATACACCCGCTCGTAGGCGAAGAAATGCCAGACCAGGATGGCGTAGAGCTCGTATTCCCGGCCCAGATCGAGCTGGATCCATTGCCGACCCGAGGGCAGTTCGAGCACGGAAAACTCGTAGGCCTCTTTGTCGGCGTCCACCGCCATGTCGAGGCTGCCCCGCTGGGGCCGTTCGCTGCTGGTGACGTTGACGCCCCGCGACACGACGGCGGTGCCTTTGGGCGCCAGAAAGGGCGGGCGGGGCTTGCCGGGCCGCTCCTCGAGGTTCTCGCCCCGGTAGGTCACGGGGGTGCTGTTGTACGTGGGACGAGGTAGCTCGATCTCCAGCGCCTCGAGGTCGTCGGAAGCCGGTTGCGCCGTGTCCGCCCCCGCGGCCGTCGCGAGGAGGGCGCACGACACCAGGGTCAACAAAAAGGCGAGATGGGATTTCATCTGATGCTGTTCGCTCCTGCCGGGGCGGATTCCGCCCCTCCAACCAACGGGCCAATCGCCCTCGTCGAAATTAAACAGCCGGGGCGGTCGTCCCCCCGGACGACCGCCCCGAAATCCGTCCATTGTGCCACGGCCTTCCCGGGTATCACCGAACGAACCGGTTATCCATGTCGTTCGGTCCGGGTCCGCTAGGCGGCAGGCTTGCCGTAGACTTCCACTTCGATGTAGTGGTTGGCGCCGTCGGTCGTGTTGCCCTTGCTGTATAGGCGGACGTAGCGCGCCGTGACGCCTTCGGCGTCGATGAGCCGGCCTTCGTGCTTCTCGATGTATTCCTTGTCCGTGCCCGCGCCCAGACCCGAAGTGTTGTCGTGGTCGTTGTTGAAGAGCGTGGTGACGCCTTCCTGGAATTCGGGGTCGTTCGAGACCTGAACGATGACGTCGAAATAGACGCGGTCGTAGGCGAAGAAGTGCCACACGACGATGGCGTAGATGTCGAATTCCTTGCCGAGGTCGAGCTGGACCCACTGCTGGTCCGACGGCAGTTCCACGACGGCCTTTTCGTAGGCCTCCTTGTCGCCGTCGACGAGCATGGCGAGCTCACCCACCTGCGGCGGGGAGCTGCTGGTCACCTTGGCATCCTTGGACACGAGGCTCGTGCCCTTGGGAGCGAGGAACGGAGGCCGGGGCTTGAAAGACGCCGGCTCGAGGTTCGGGCCGTAATAGGCCAGGGGGGTTCCGCCGTAGGCCGGCTGAGGCAGCTCGATCTTAATGGGTTCGAGGTCGCCCGCGGCCTCGTCGGCCGGCGCGGCGGCTTCCTGGGCGGAGGCCGGCACGGCGAGCACGCACAGCGCGAGAATCAGGGCCGGCAGCATCGGGTAACGCGCAAACCGCGTCGACATAAGCGTTCTCATCATTCCTCCTTCGGTTCGTGAAACCTGAAACGTCCCGTCCCGGCGCCGTTCGTTCGGGTCGGGCCCCCGGATCGGGACACTGTCGCTACCGTACATGACGCCGCCGAAGTCGGGGCATTCAACGGGCAAGTATCACGCGGACGCCGCCGGAAAGTCAACTTGGCAAAATTCGGGAAAATTGGATCGGCGACGGCCGCATGATGTATCCTTCGGCGACGCCTTTTGGCCTTCGCCCCGGCGGGGACGGCGGACGGGAAGCCGCCCGCGCTCGCCGATGGGGAAGGCCAGGCCGGACGGCAGGACCTCGAGTCCCCAGGCCCCCGGGCGCTTGCGCCCGGTCCCGGCTTGGGGCCGTTGGGCGTCCGTCCCGCCCAGGGCCTTTGCATCCGATAACCGGGCACGCGAAACCCGCATACAGCGCGTATGACAGGGAGCGGTACAAGCTTGGCGAGGATTCAGCAGGCAGGTTTCCGCGGGATCGGGCGATACCGTTGCGTCCGGCGGGGGATTGGGGAATTCTCTACACAAGGCCAGACCATGCAATCAGGGGCGCCCACGGCCCCGGAGAAAGGAGTGTGAGTGGCGACGGACGTATCGGGTTGAAACCTTCAGGCTGTGTCGCCGCTCGGACCATCCTCACATCGAGGCCGATTCCGGGCGCGCGGCGAGGGAACATGCAACAATGGTTGAGGGGAGAAGATAAGGCATGCTAGAAGGACTGACTGGATTCGAGAAATTGTCGGTCTGGACCGTACTTGCCATTTCCATCCTCGGCATCGCGTATGCCTTCTGGCTCCGGGCGCAGATCCTGGCGCTCGACAAGGGCACGGCAAAGATGCAGGAGGTGTGGGGATTCATCAAGTCCGGGGCCAACGCGTACCTGGCCCGGCAGTTCAAGACGATCATCATCCTGATCGTGGCCCTTACGATAATCCTGGGGGCAAGTGTCTTCGTGATCCCGCCGACCCATGAAGCCGTTCTGCGGTTCGGG
>CAYVOE010000066.1:1259-15552 GCA_964452795.1 uncultured Nitrospiraceae bacterium | reverse complement strand
GGAAGCTGCACCGCCGCGTCAATACGGGCGAGCACGAGCTGTACCGCCTCGCCACCGACCCGGAGGAACAGATCAACCTCGCCGGCGAGCGCTCTCTGCCTGAGGAGCCGATCTACGCCGAGCTCGACCGCCACTACCGGCCCGACCCCGGCGGCTGGCACCTGCTGTTCACCGGCAGCAACGAGCAAGCCGAAATCCGGGTATCTGTAAGCACGGACGCGCGGTTCGACGGATTCGATCTTATTTGGGGCGATCCAGGAAACCCTCCCGCGGATCTCTACACCCTGACCCGCGACGGACGCAGCCTAAAGGGCCTTGCCGGATTGCTCCCCAAAGATCGGGACGAGCTCATCGTGCGCACCGCCGATCCCAATGCCCGCGTCATGCTTCGCCTCTCCGAAGCCGAATCGGCCGAGCTTCATCTCGCCGGAGAGACCCACACCATCGGAGAAGACGGCATCGAACTGGTGCTCGACCCGCAGGCGAATGCCTATCCCCCGCCGGAGCATCCGCCGTCCACCCCGGCTCCGGTGCCGACCGTGACCCTGTGGTACGAGGCGCCGAACGTTGAGCGCAGCGCCGCCCACGACCTGCCGGAACAGGCAATCAAAGAGCTCGAAGCCCTGGGCTACCTGAAATAACCCTCGGCCGGAGGACCGGTTACCGGGCCTGCTTGCGTCCCTCGGGGGTGTCGGGGAAAGGGCAGAGGTCGCGGACCGGGCACACCGAGCACCGGGGACCGCGGGCGACGCAGACGGCGCGTCCGTGAAAGATCATGAGGTGCGACATGACGGTCCAGCGGTCGGGGGGCCACACCTTCATGAGGTCCTGCTCGATCTTGTCGGGGTCGGCGTTGCGGGTGAAGCCGAGGCGGGTGTTGACCCGTTTGCAGTGGGTGTCGACGATGACGGCCTGCCGGTCGAAGCATTCGGCAAGGACCACATTGGCGGTCTTGCGCCCCACGCCCTGAAGCCGGGTCAGCTCTTCGAGGGTTCCGGGCACCTCTCCCCCGTGCTCGTCGCGCAGGGCCCGGCAGGCCTCGCGGATGCTTCGGGCCTTCTGGCGGTAGAACCCGCAGCTGTGGATGTCGGTTTCGAGCTCTTCCTGGGGCACGCGCAGGTAGTCGTCGCAGGTGCGGTACTTCCGAAAAAGGTCCCTGGTGACGAGGTTGACCCGTTCGTCCGTGCACTGGGCCGACAGGATGGTGGCCACCAGCAGATCGAGGGGCGTGGTGAAGTCGAGGGAGCACCGGGCGTCGGGATAGGCCCGGTGGAGCCGTTCATACACCTCCCGGGCCCGCTGCCGCTCGCCGGTCAGGGTCTTTTGGACTTTTGCCATTCGAGCACTTCCTCGGCGGTCATGGAGTTGAGCAGGTTCCCCGCCTCGAGCCAGCCTTTTCGAGCGATGCCAAGCCCGTAGAACACGTCGTCGAGCCCGTCGACGCTGTGGGCGTCGACCCCGATGCACAGCTTGACGCCCCGGTCACGGGCCCGCTTGACGTGGCGCCAGTCCAGGTCGAGCCGATGGGGGCTGGCGTTGATCTCGAGGGCCACGCCGTGGGCGATGCAGGCGTCGAAGATGCGCTCGACGTCGAGGGGATACCCCGGCCGCGCCAGGAGGAGGCGCCCCGTGGGATGGCCGATGATGGTGGTGTAGGGGTTTTCGATGGCGCGGACGATGCGGGCCGTGGCGTCCGCCTCGGTCATGCCCAGCCGGCTGTGGACGGACGCGATGACGACGTCGAACCCGGCCAGGACCTCGTCGTCGTAATCCAGGGCGCCGTCGGTCCGGATGTCGGACTCGATGCCCTTCAGAATCCGGAATTCCTTCTGCTTCTTGTTGAGCCCGTCGATCTCGGCGTGCTGCCGACGGATGGCGTCGGGGGTGAGGCCGCCGGCGTAGGCCGCCGACTGGCTGTGATCGGCGATGACGATGTAGCGATAGCCCCGGTCGCGGGCGGCCTGGGCCATCTGGGCCACCGTGGCTCGGCCGTCGCTGTAGGACGTGTGGCAGTGAAAGACGCCGATCAAGTCGTCGCGCTCGACGAGCTTCGGCATGCGCTCCGCCTCGAACTCGCCGAAATCCTCCCGCAGCTCCGGGGGAATGTAGGGCAGATCGAGCCAGTGGAAGATGTCTTCCTCGTTCTTGGCGGGCTTGCTCTTCTCGCCTTTGAAGAGGCCGTACTCGTTGAGCTTGAGTCCCCGTTCCTTCGCCCGCTGGCGCATGGCGACGTTGTGCTCTTTGCTGCCGGTGAAATGGTGCAGCGCATAGGGGAACTGTTCGTCGTCCACGACGCGCAGGTCGGCGGCGATGCCCGACCGGAGCAGGATGCTCGTCTTGGTGTCGCCCCGGCCCGCGACTCGCTCGATCCCCGGAGCCGAGACGAAGCGCTCCATGAGGGCCGCGGCGTCGCCCGAAGCTACCAGGTCCACGTCCTTGACGATCTCCTTGCGGCGGCGGACGCTCCCGGCGATCTCGACCCGGACGACGCCCGGGGCCTCGAGGAGCCAGTCCCGCAGCTTCACCGCCTCGTTCAGCACCGTGGGAAAGAGATACTGGCCGCGCTGGCGCTTGGCAAACGCGATGCCCTCGAGGATCTTCTCCTGCATCTTGGGACCGAACCCGCGGAGCGTGAGAAGCCGGTTCTCCTCGATGGCGTACTCGAGCTCGCCCAGGGACCGTATGCCGAGGTCGTGGTAGAGCGTGCCGATGCGCTTGGCGCCCAGCCCGGGAATCGAGAAGAGCTCGAAGAGGGTCGGGGGAAACTGGGCCCGGAGCTCTTCGAGGTATTCCAGGCGCCCCGTGGTCACCAGCTCGGTGATCTTCTGCTCGATGGCCATGCCAATGCCGGGGATCTCTTTGAGGCGTCCCTCGGCGACGAGGCTCTCCACGTCCGTGTCGAGGAGCCCGATGGTGCGGGCGGCGTTCTCGTAGGACCGCGACTTGAACGGGTTCTCGCCCGCTATCTGAAGCAGCAAGGCGAGCTCCTCGAGAACCGCGACGATTTCGCTGTTGGTCATGGGCCTCCTCTCGGGGACCGGGCCAACCGGGCCGGAATCAGAAGGACTCGTCTTCGAGCACCCGGATGCCGTTGATGCGGTTCAACTTGAAGGCCCGGGGCCCGCCGTGGGTGTGGCAGTACCCGCTCAAGGAGGGAGCCGCTCCCGCGAGGTCCAGGGCCACGGGGTTGACGCGCCGCACCGAGGGGCGGTCGCCGTAGGTCGGCTCGTACTCGATGAGGATGGGTTTGCGACGCACGATGGCGTCTTCGATGATCTCGCGGATGATGCGGGGCGAGTACGACGGCAGCTTGATCGTTTCCTCGCCGTTGTTGTGGCCGTTGGTAGGGCCGCCCTTCTCCGCCTTTTCCGTCTTCTCGGGCGCGGGCTCTTCTCGGCGGTCCCGAGCCGGTTCCGGCGTCCGGGCGGGGGCGTCCTCGGGAGCGCCGTCCACGATGGTACCGCCGCTGGCCACGGGGATGCCGTATTCCTTGAGTTTCTTCTTGAGCGCGGCGAGGCGGCCCTGCTTCACCACGACGGCGTAGTCGCCCAGGCGACCCTCCAGCTCCGCGGCCAGTTCCGGGATCTCGAGCACGGCCTGGCAGGCGTCGGCGTCGCCGAACCGTACGATGGGGGCCGATCGCGCCCGGGCGGGCTCGACGTCGCCGCTCCAGGCGCGCAGGGCGATGCGGTACCGGGCCGGCAGACGGTCGCCGCTGTAGGCCTCGAGCTCGTCGAGCACGGGGACCCATTCGTCGCGCTTCCGCTTGGCCCGCGAGAGCTTGAGCACGAGATCGCCCCCGCTGTCGGTCGATACCTCCGCGATGGACTCGAAGATGCGCCGCGCGAAGAGGTCGCACTTTTCCCAGGGCACGCGCAACGCCAGCCCGGGGGCCGGCTCGAGGCAGGACCGGCGCGGACCGTTCCCGTAGTCGATGCGGGCGCCGGTCTCGGGCACGTCGCCGTCCACGAGGACGAAGCGGTCGCCGATGACGCGCGCGCCGGGATGGCTCTTCGCCAGGGCGGCGGCATCGGCCGCGCTCCGGCACTCGACCACCTGGCAGTGGGCGTGGATGGCCACGGTCTCGAGCTTGCGCTCCCACGTGAGGAACTGCTGGCGCACGTTGCTGGGAATGGCCCGGCTGGCGCAGCCCTCGATCAGGCGCAGGAAGTCGCCGGCCGACACGCCCGTGCGCACGCCGCGGTACATGCTCTCCTGCGTGAGGAGGTAGGTGCTCACGGGTCCGCCGCGCTTGCGCTCGCAGAAGGTGTCGAGCTTGCGGCGGAGGTTGGCCGGGCACCGGTCCATGAAGGCGATGATCTCGAAGTCGGGCTGAACGGCGAGGGCGTCTTTGCACCCGTCGCGATCGTCCTCGGGCGCCGGACCGTTGCCCAGGACGTAGCGGCCCACGGGCGTAATCCGGAACAGGGACCCCTCGTCGGCCAGCTCGACCAGCCCCAGGTCGGCGAATAGGGTGCCGATCATCCAGGTGAACAGGCGCCGCTCGTGGGCCTGCCAGGCCCGCTCCTGCCAGGCCGGGGTAAAGTCGCGGGCGTTGGATTCGATGGCCCGCCACCGCTCCTCGAGGAACAGCACGTTGCGATCCAGCACGCGCAGGGTCTCGATGAAGGCGTCCACGGCGTGCCAGGCGCCCGCGGGTTGCTCGGCCAGCACGCGGGCCACCAGCGTCCGGTGGTAGGTGCGGCGCAGCGACCGCGGCGGCATGTGCTTCTCGAGGGCGGGGACGATGTCGGGGAAGAACAGGCGCAGGTCCGGCAGGTCCTGGGCGTGGAGGTAGCCTTCGAAGAGCTCCCGCGCCCGTACCGGCGACGACCGTTCGGCCCAGCGGTCGGCCTCGGCAGTCGTCTTGAGCCGGCCGTCCCGCTCTTCGACGCAGCCCCGCTGCCGGGCCATGGTGAGGGCGATGAGCATGGCATCGTCGGAAATGCCCGCCTCGCGGCACAATTCCTGGGCCCGGGTCTCGTCGCTCTTGTGGATCTCGCCGGTGGACGTGACCCGCGGCGCCACGGCTTCCACGATCCGCAGGGTCTCGAGGAAGATGGCGGTGCCGGCGTCGGGTCCGCCCGCCGGGGGCTGCTCCGGTCCGTCCGTGGCGGGAATGGCGATGCCGATGGGCACGTTCGGCGGCAGCTTCTCGCGAATGTGGTCGGGCACGAACAGGATGGGGCCCGCTTCGCCCGGCTGGTACCGCTTGCTGACTTGGGCGAAGGAGAAGGCGCCGGCGCGCTCCTGCGGGCACGACAGGGCGATGCCCGTCTGGGTCAGCTTGTGCAGGGTCGCTTCGGGCCGCTGGCGGCCGATGAGGCCCGGCACGCTGAGGATGTCGGACACTTCAACGTTGCCGTGGTCGGCGATGAGGTGGGCCAGGCGCAGGGCCGGACCGTCCAGCTCGGCGAGGGCGCTTTCGAGGGATTTCGGGTCCTGCAGGACGCCCTCGATGGCGCGTATGCGGCCGGACTTGGTGTTGGCGGCGATTTCCCAGTGCTCGCACATGGCGCCCAGGGCGTCGTTGGTGTACCCGTGCAAGCATTCTCGAATCGTGAACTGCGCCATTATTCGAGCATCCTTGGCATGTGGCCCAGGGATTGAAGGCGGCGGACCACCTGCGGCACGGCTTCGGGCTGAACGGCGACGCACTTGTCCGACAGCCGCTGTCCCAGGAAGGGCCGCAGCGTGGGATCGTTCTCGATCTCCGTCAGGACCAGGGGATCCGAGACCTCGATGAGAGACACTCCGCTGTGAAGTTTCCTTGCTCGGGCGGCCCCGCCTGCCGACTCCAACGAAGCCACGTTGAGTTCAACCGCTCTCTTGGAAGCATTCATATTCGGCTCTTTCGGCTCTCGATCGGGCAAACGACACAGCAGTATATGGTAGCACACGGGTCCTGCCAATCAAAGGCGCCCGGCAACGCCCCGACCGGCGCCGGACCCGCCCCAACGCGAAAGCCGCCGGGGCCTCCTCCGTCAAACGGGTGGAAAAGACCCCGGCGGCATACACTTCACTCGGCGGCGGCTTTCTCTTTCTGATACGCCGCGATGATGTTCTGCGCGATGTGTTCGGGCACTTCGTCGTAATGGCTGAACTTCAGGGTGTAGCTCCCGCGACCGCCCGTGATGCTGCGCAGATCCGTCGAGTAGCGCAGCACTTCTGCCTCGGGGACCTGGGCCCGAATGAGCTGGCGGCCCGGTCCGGCCGACTCCATACCCAGGATCCGGCCCCGGCGGCTGTTGAGGTCGCCGTTGATGTCGCCCATGTACTCCTCGGGTATCGTCACCTCGATGATGTGGATGGGCTCGAGCAGGACCGGACGGGCCTCCTTGATGCCCTTGTTCACCGCCAGGGACGCGGCCACCTTAAAGGCCATTTCCGACGAGTCCACGTCATGGTACGAGCCGTAGAACAGCTCGGCGATGACGTCCACCACGGGATATCCGGCGATGACGCCCCGCTCGAGGGCCTCCTGGACCCCCTTGTCCACGGCGGGAATGTATTGCTTGGGCACCACGCCGCCCACGATGCTGTCGACGAACTGGTAGCCGGCGCCGCGCTCGTTCGGCTTGAAGCGGATGTGGACGTCGCCGTACTGGCCGTGGCCGCCGGTCTGCTTCTTGTGCTTGCCCTGCACCTCCGTCGTGGAGCGAATGGTCTCCTTGTAGGCCACCTTGGGCACCCGCGTCTCGGCCTCCACGTGGAACTTGTTCTTCATCCGTTCCAGGAGGATTTCGAGCTGCTGGTCGCCGACGCCGCGGATCACGTGCTCGCCCGTGGCGGGGTCGCGGTAGTGCGAGAAGGTCGGGTCGTCCTCGGCCAGCCGGTTGAGGGCCTCGCCGATCTTGTCTTCGTCGGCGCGCGACTTGGGTTCGATGGCCAGCTTGACCATGGACTCGGGCAGGCTGGGCCGCTCGAGCTGGATCTCGGTGCCGGGGGCGCCGATGGTGTCGCCGAAATGGGTGTTCTTGAGCTTGGTCATGGCGGCGAGGTCGCCGGGCACGACAGCGTCCACCTGCTCCTGCTCCTTGCCGTTCATCAGGTAAATCTTGCCGGTGCGCTCCTTGGTGCTGGTCGAGACGTTGTAGAACTCGGAATCCGACCGGAGGGTGCCGCTGAGGACGCGGAAGAAGGTCAGCTGCCCCACGTAGGGGTCCACCACGGTCCGGAACACCTGCCCCAGGAAGGGCCCGTCGGGATCGGGGGTGACGCGGATCTCTTCGCCGCGATGGTTTTGACCGACGATGGTCCGATCCAGGGGCGACGGGAATACATTGGCGATGAGGTCGAGCAGCTCGGCGATCCCGATCTCCTTCTCGGCGCTGCCCCCCAGGATGGGGACGATCTTGCCGGTCCGGATGCCGTTCTGGAGGCCCGAATTCAGCTCTTCAGCCGAAAGCTCCCCCGTTTCGAGGTATTTCTCGAGGAGCTCGTCGTTGGATTCCGCCACCACGTCCACGAGGCTCGATTTGAGGGTCTCCAGGGCCTCGGCCGCCTCCGCGTTTTCGCCGTCGAGCACGCTGGCCACGCCGCTCAGGTCGGGGCCGCTCCCGATGGGCAGCACCACGGGCACGCACTGGGGGCCGTAGGTCTGCTGAATGGCTTCGACGGCTTCTTCAAAGCTGGTGTTCTCGCGGTCAAGCTTGTTGATGAAGAAGGCGCGGGGGGTCTTGTACGTATCGGCGTACTTGACGGCGTTGTCGGTGCCGACCTGGATGCCGGTGGAGGCATCGACCACGATGACGAGGCCGTCCATGAGGGGGGCCGAAGAGGCGACTTCGCCCAGGAAGTCGGGATAGCCGGGATGGTCGACGAGGTGAATGCGCTTGTCCTTCCAGTCGATGTGGAAGAGCTTCATTATAATGGAATGCTGGCGCTGAATTTCTTCCTGCAGATAATCGCCCGCCGTATTCCCTTCCTGAATCTTTCCGATGCGGTTGATGCGGCCGGTGAGGTGAAGAATGTGCTCGATCAGCAGCGTCTTCCCCACACCGCCGTGACCTACAATCCCCGCGTTTCGGACCATGCTGGGTTCCACCACGTTCGCCATTTGCTTTCCCTCCGAGTCCTACTCGACCCTCAAGCGCGCCGAAGTTTACGGACCTATGGATGTCCCCGATGAAAGCCCCGTCCGTGGCGACGGCCATGAAGTCCCCCCCGACGTCCTGCTTCGAAGGGCTTCCGGGCGCCTCGCCCCAAGGGGGCTCCCACCCGCCGGCCTGCACAGGCGCCACCCGGCCACCTGAGCTTGGCGCTCCCGCGCAATCCGGACAGGGCAGTATACTATGGGGAAAATTCACCCTCAAGTTGCGGCGCCCGGCGCAGGCCCTCGGACGCGGAACCCGGACACCCGGATCGACCGCTTTCCGTTCCATTATCGATGAAAAACGGGCCACGAACGGGCGCGCGAGATGAATAAAGCCAGGAAATCGCGAAAAGCCCTCGCCGAGGGCCCGTTGCGCGCCCGCCGGCGCCTCGTCGGGTGTTGCATTGGGGTTCGGCGGCAGGCGATACTCGTGGATGGCTCGGTTCCGCCACACCAACCACAGGAGACGGCACGTGAAACGTATCTTTTCGTCTCGATCCCTGCGCCCCGGCATTGTGACGGCCCTGCTCCTCTCGGGGGCGGCGGTCGCGGGCGCGCAGCACTACGATTTCCAGCAGATCACCCTGGACAACGGGCTCCGCGTGGTGACGCTCGAGGACTTCTCGACGCCCATCGTGGCCGTCCACGTGTGGTACCACGTGGGGTCGAAGAACGAAGACCCGAACCGCCAGGGCTTCGCCCACATGTTCGAGCACATGATGTTCAAAGGCACGGGCCGGGTGGGTCCCGAGCAGCACATGCGGGAGCTGCGCCGGGTAGGCGGATATTCGAACGCCTTCACCTCCTTCGACTACACGGCCTATGTGAACGAACTGCCGGCCAACCAGCTCGACCGGGCCCTCTGGCTCGAGGCCGAGCGCATGATGTTCCTCAACGTGGACGAGCAGAACTTCACGACCGAGCGGAACGTGGTGGCCGAGGAGCGGCGCCAGGACCTCAACGAGCCCTATGGCACCGTTGCGGAAAAAGTGCTCCCCGTGGTGTTCAAAGAGCTTCCGTATAAATGGACGCCCATCGGCCGGATCCCCCACCTCGAAGCGGCGGAACTCGAAGAATTGCAGGCCTTCTGGAACACCTACTACGTGCCGAACAACGCCGTCCTCGTGATTGTGGGGGCGGTGAAACACGAAGACGCCCAGGAGCGGGCGCGGAAATACTTCGGCTGGATGCCCCGGTGCCCGGATCCCCCCGCCGTGGCGGCCGAGGAACCGCCCCAGACCGAGCCGCGGGAGGCGACCTTCGAGGAGGCCCAGGGCCCGGTGCCGCTGGCGGGGTACATCTTCCGGGGGGTGCCGGAAAACCATCCCGATTTCGTCGCCCTCGACATCCTCATGGGCGTGCTCGGGTACGGCGAAAGCAGCCGCCTCTATCTCGATCTTGTGAAGGATCAGCAGATCGCAACCCAAGTCATGGCCAATACCTACGGGTTCGAGAAGGCGGGCGTCTTCGGCGCCGGGGCGGCCCTCACTCCCGCCTCCGACATCGACACGGTGCTGGCGCAGTTGGAGGAGCACCTGAACCGCGTGATTAAAACTCCCGTGAGCCAGCGGGAACTGGATAAGGTCAAGAACCAGTATCGCCGGATGCTGATCACGGGCATGATGACCGTGTCGGGCAAGGCCCGCAACCTGGGCGAGGCGGCGGTCGTTCACGGGGATCCGGGCTGGCTCAACGAACGCATCGACCGGATCGACGCCGTGACGGTGGAAGACCTCCAGCGGGTGGCGAAGGAATACATCGTGCCCGAGCGGCGGTCCACCATCCGGGTCCTGCCGAACCCGGACGCGGAACCTTCTCCGGAAGACGCCCAGGCGCCGGAGGACATCGCCCAGACCCGACCGCTTCCGCCGTCGGACTGCAAGGCAGACGCGGTGCTGCCCTCTGATTGGCCCCGGACGCCGCCGGAGAACGAGCTTCTGGACGAGCTTCCGGAGGTGGAGAAGGTCGAGCGAACCCTCGAGAACGGGTTGAAGGTCGTGGTGGTGCCGAACCGCGAGGTGCCTTTCGCCACGGCCATGCTGGGTCTGAAATACGGCGTGTGGGCGGAAGATCCGGCTCATCCGGGCGCGGCGAACATGGCGCTGGCGACCCTGACCAAGGGAACCGAAAATTACACGGCGGCGGAACTGGCCGAAGAGCTCGAGTTCAACGCTCTCACCCTGGACGGCAGCGCCGGCATGGACGTGTCGAGCGTCTCCGCCACGGGACTGGCCGACAAGATGGAGCTGGCCCTGAAGCTGATGGCGGAAGTGGTGCTCCGTCCCACGTTCCCGGAATCGGAGTTCGAAATCCTTCGCCAACAGCTCCTCTCGAGCCTGTCCATCCGGGAGCAGGACCCCAACTACCTGGCGGACCGGCAGTTGCGCAAGGCCCTCTACGGTGAGCATCCCTACGCCCGGACGGTGGCGGGCGAGACTCGGGACGTGGAAGCCCTGCCCCTCGAGGCGGTAAAGGCCTATTGGGCGCGGTACGCCCGGCCCGACTCGGCCATCCTCTACGTGGCCGGCGACGTGGAGCCGGAACGGGTCTTTGACTGGGCGGAACAGTACCTGGGCGAGTGGAAGGCGGAAGGCGAGGCGCCGAAACCCGAGTTGCCGACCCTGCCCGACAACGAGGCGACACGAATCTACCTGGTGGACATGCCCGGGGCGGTCCAGAGCCAGATCCGGGTGGCCCAGAAGAGCATCACCCGCGGCCACCCCTACTACCATCCGGCCATGGTGTACACCCAGGTCTTCGGCGGCTCGATGAACAGCCGGCTTATGGACACCATCCGGGTCAAGCGCGGCCTCACCTACGGGGCGGGCGGCGGATTCCGGCCCAGCCTGTTCACGGGAACCTTCACGGGCCATACCTTTACCAAGACCCCCACCACGGCCGAGACCGTGGAGGCGCTGCTCGACGTGATCCGCAGCATGAAGCAGCAGCCGGCCACGGAAGAGGAGCTCGCCGAGGCCAAGGCCTACCTCATCGGCGGCTTCCCGGCCCAGCTCGAGACGCCCCAGGACGTGACGTCCTACGAGTGGATCATCGACTACTTCGGACTCCCCGAGGACTACCTCAACCAGGCCCTCCAGGGGTATCGCCAGACCACGACGGAAGACATCCTCCACGTGGCCCAGGAGATCGTGGACGACGAGAAGCTGACCATCGTGGTGGTGGGCGACGCGTCGCAGATTCGCGAGGGCCTCGAGAAGATCGCGCCGGTCACCGTGGTCACGGAAGACGAGGTGCTGGAGACGGATACCGCCGAAGGCACCGACGCAGCGGCGTAGCCCGCCCGGGATCGGCAGCGCCTTGGTAGCGCTGCCGATCCCGCGGGAACTCAACCCGAAGAAAAGGCATTAATCACAGTAATCTCGAAACGCGCGGAAGGGCGGGCCCCAACTGCTTTCTTCCCGGTGATTCGACGACTATTTGTGTCTTTTTCGGCGTTGAGTGGCGGTCGCGACGGCCGCGTCGGGTGGAGGAGGGGAGTCATGAAAAGCCTTCGCGTCTTCGGAGCCATCCTGTTTTCCCTGGCCCTGGCCGGCTGCGCCACGACCTATCGCACTCCCGGCGGGCCGGCGTCCATATCGGACATCGGGGATGAGGACGTGGCGGAGGCCTTCGCCCGCGAGCCCGCGGCCGAATTTCCGGCCAACCTGATCGTGGTGCGAATCCAGGCGCCGGGTTACTACTCCTACACGCTCCAGAGTTTCGGCAAGGGCCGGTACAGCGTCGTCACGACGAGGGATATCGAAACCGACGACGATTTCGAGCGCCTCGAGGACCTGCCGCAGGTGGCGGACGTGGGCACCATAAGCCGGGTCCTGTTGCCGAGCGACCTGAAGTCGACCCGGGAACTGCGCCGGGCGGCCGCACAGCTTCGCGGCGACATCGTCCTGGCCTACACCATCGACACCGCATTCCACACGGAGTCCGACAACGTCGGCCCCCTCAGCCTCATCAGTCTGGGATTCGTCCCCAACAAGATGTCGTACGTGACCTCCACGTGCTCGGCGGCGTTCATCGACGTGCGCACGGGATACGTGTACGGGATCACCGAGGCCACCGCCACGGAAGATCGGCGCTCCAACACGTGGCGCGAACGTACCGCCATGGAACGGGCTCGGCTGAAGGCGGAACGGGCCGCCTTCGACGAAGCCCTGGACGAGGTCGAGAAGCTCTGGGCGTCGATCTGCGCGGAACACGCCGGCTCGGGCACGTAACGGGACATCGTATACAAAAGCTCTTGTTCTCCGTGGCCGATAAGCGTGTTTTTCGGGGAAGAATGGATCTGTTGGGGGTGTTTTTTCTCTAAAAGGGGCCTATCCTGTCCTTTCCGGCGCTGCTGCGGGCGCTTCTCCCCCGTTTCCGCCTTGACCGGTGTCGGGTCAGGCTGATAGACTCCGCCTTCTGCCGTGTTTACGGCGGAAAATCCCATTCAAAGGAGGTCTTTAGACCGCAATGACTGAAGAACTGGAAGTGCAACAGACCGGAGGGGCCGAAGAGGCTCCGCAACCGACGGCGGCGACGAGCGTTATGCGCTCGGGCATTACCGACGTCAACGAACTTTCGATGGAGGATCTGCAGGCGCTTTACGACGAAAGCATGCAGAGCTTCCGAGAAGGCGAAGTCGTGCAGGGACGGGTGGTGGATGTGGGCCCCGACTACATCCTGGTGGACATCGGGTACAAGAGCGAAGGCTCGATCCCGGTGGAAGAGTTCCCGCGGCGCGACGAGATCAAGGTCGGCGACGTCTTCGATGTATTCATCGAAGAGCCGGAAGACGATCACGGCATGCCGGTGCTGTCGAAGATCAAGGCCGACAAGATCAAGAACTGGGCGAACATCCAGGAGGTTTACGAGAAGGACGGCGTTATCGAGGGACGCATCGTGCGCCGCGTCAAGGGCGGGCTGAAGGTCGACATCGGCGTGGACGCCTTCATGCCGGCCAGCCAGCTCACCTGGCGCCCCACGAGCGACCTCGAGAAGTTCATCGGTCAGACGATGGAAGTCAAGATCATCAAGCTGACCAAGCGCCGCCGGAACGTGGTGGTGAGCCGCCGCAAGCTGCTGGAAGAGCAGCGCGCGGGCGACAAGGAACGCCTCCTTTCGACGATCCATGTGGGCCAGTTGCTCAAGGGCGTGGTCAAGAACATCACCGACTTCGGCGCCTTTGTGGACGTGGGCGGCATCGACGGCCTGCTCCACGTGACGGACATGTCCTGGGGTCGGGTGAAGCACCCGTCGCAGGTGGTCCAGACGGGCCAGAAGATCGAGGTGATGGTGCTGAGCTTCGACCCGAACACCGAGCGCATCAGCCTGGGCCTCAAGCAGAAGACCGAGAACCCGTGGAAATCGGCCGAGCAGCGCTACCCGGTGGGCGGCGTGGTGCGGGGCCGCGTGGTCAGCATGACGGACTACGGCGCCTTCGTGCAGCTTGAAGACGGCATCGAGGGCATGGTCCACGTGAGCGAGATGAGCTGGACGCGTCGGGTCCGCCACCCCAGCGAGGTGATGCAGATCGACGAAGAAGTCGACGTCATGGTCCTGAGCGTCGACCCCGAGGCCGAGAAGATCGCCCTGGGGCTCAAGCAGACCCGTCCGAACCCGTGGCGCGAGATGGAGCGCCGTTACCCCGTGGGTTCGCGCGTGAAGGGCACGGTCCGCAACCTGACGGACTACGGCGCCTTTGTGGAGATCGAGCCGGGCATCGACGCCCTCCTCCACGTTTCCGATATATCCTGGACCAAGAAGGTGGGCCACCCCTCCGAAGTGCTCCAGAAGGGCCAGGAAGTGGAAGTGAAGGTGCTCAGCATCGACCCCGAGAACGAGAAGATCGGCGTGTGGTTGAAGCAGCTTGACCGCGATCCGTGGGAGAGCGTGGCCGAGAGCATCGCCATCGGCAGCCACGTGGAGGTCGAAATCGCCAAGATCGTGAGCTTCGGCGCCTTTGCCAAGCTTGAGAACGGCGTCGAGGGCCTCATCCACGTGAGCGAGATCTCGAACGAGCGCATCAACAAGCCCGAAGAGGTCCTCTCGGTGGGCGACAAGGTCAGCGCCAAGGTGATCAGCGTCGATCCCAGCGAGCGCAAGATCGGCCTGAGCATCCGCGAATTCCACCGCGACAAGGAGCGCGAGGCGCAGCAGCAGTACAGCCAGCGTTCCGCCGGCGAACGGGTGAGCGTGGCC
>CAYVOE010000066.1:0-1232 GCA_964452795.1 uncultured Nitrospiraceae bacterium | reverse complement strand
AGCGCGGTGCCCAAGTCGCTCCTCCAGGCCGGGCGTACCCTCAGCGATGCCGCCAACGAGATGATGGCGGCGGTCAACGCCAGCCTGGCCCGTCAGGAGGAAGACAAGGAGCCGGGCGTGTCGCCGGATGAACAGCCGGCGCCCGCCGACGAGCCCAAGGCCGAGGCCCCGGCCGAGGAAGCGCCCGCGGCCGAGGCGCCCGCCGCGGAAGCACCCGCGACGGAGGAACCCAAGGCCGACGCGCCCGCGACGGAAGCTCCCGCCGCGGAAGCGCCTGCGGCGGATGAGCCCAAGGCGGAAGAAGCCGCGGGCGAGGAGCCCAAGGCCGAGTAACCCCTCTTGGATTGGACCTTCCCTGGGGGCGCTGCCGTTCTCGTGACGGCGGCGCCCCTTTCCATTGAGGGCGCGCGGACGCAGGGCGGTCCGGGCACCGGCATAGCGAAAGATTCGGGGGAACGGATAAAAAAAGGGGAAGCGGCGGGCCTTGGGTACCCGCCGCTCTATGCGGGGAGTGTCTGAAAACCGATTCCGTGCATTCCTGGCGCAAGAGGGTCACGGTAGCGTTGCATTGCTGAGACCTTCGGGCTGCGGTCCTCGGGCCTCAGACTTCGAGGGGTGTGACTGCGTCCGGTCGGGGCTGCGGTGCGAACTTCTCGGTGAAGGGAAGTTTCTTCCGGCCGAACAACCCTCGTGGTTTCAGACACCGGCGCCAATATACCACAAGATATAGGGGCTGTCAATACCTTTTCGGCGGCTTCTAGTGGATTGAAATGTTTCCAACCCCATCATGTAGAAAATCAACCAAGGGCCCACCCAATAGCTTGTGTTCCGCTTGTTATCGGGGCGGAAACCTCGTCGCACGACCCGGCTTGCGGGACTACATGTTGTGGTGGTCGGAAGACGGCCAAGTCGGGCTTCCGCCCCGCTTTGCGTTGCTTTCCTCGCCGCCGCGGGTTACGATATTATTGGAAAGTGCTTGACGACAGAAAGGTTGGAGGGGCTCTCATGCCGTTGTTTCAGTATCTCTGCGGCAATTGCGAAACGGAAGCGGAATTGTTGGTCCGAGGCGAGGAACGGCCCGCCTGTCCCAAGTGCGGGTCGGACAACCTGGTGAAGCAAGCCAGCCGATTCAATGCCATGAACGGCGGCGCGAAGCCCAAGTCGCAGCCGACGCCGGCGCCCTGCGGCATGCCTCAGAACTGCTGCGGCGGGGTTTGCGGATTGAACTGACG
>CAYVOE010000065.1:0-15808 GCA_964452795.1 uncultured Nitrospiraceae bacterium | reverse complement strand
CGGCAACTGGACGGGACTGTCCCGCCATCGACGATGTTCCCACGCATCGTAGGACGACGAGGACTGCGCTCAACGCGGCGATGGGCCTGCCCCCACCCGTCATTGCGAGGAGTGGGCCCCTGTGGGAGTACAGGCAAACGGAGCAACAGCCTCTGGATGCACCCATGCCCTCAATGTGTACCCATACAGGAGCGACGCGGCAATCTCACCTGAGCCTTTGATCCCTGCCCGCGAAGTCATGGTCCTGCCACGGGTGAGATTGCCGCGTCGCTCTGCCTGGGTGGCCACAGACGATGTGGGCGGAGACTACGGAACCCCGCCTTTTGTATGGACTTGTACAGAGGGCCGCTCCTCGCAATGACGGGTGGGGGCAGGTTCACAGGCCCGTCCAGCGCAGTCCTCCTAGGCTTACGAAGGGTGGGGCCGAAGTCGATGCCGGAACGGTCCCGTCCCGTGGTTAACCTGTGGCACTGCGTATGTATCCCCTTCGGGGAGCTTTCCACAGACGGACGGCCATCCCAGGGCGGTCCGGTCGTTGGTCGGGCGGCGCGCTGCGTATCGGCCCCCTCCGGAGGCCGGGGGAAGGGCCCTATCGGCCGGAGGCCCAGGTGACGCAGCGGTCCATCAAGTGGGCGCGCTGGACGTGATCGGGCGAATAGTTGCCGCCGGCCCGTTCCAGGGCGTCGGGCGAATTCCATCGGCTCCATTGGCCGATGACGATGCGGCCGGCCCCGTAGGTGCGCACGTATAACGGGCAGTAACCCGCGAAATAGGGCACGCCTTTCGGGGCGCCCAGGAGGGGTACGCCGTCGATGACGTGCCCTTTGTATCCTTCGAGGGTCTCGAGGGTGCACAGGTCTCCCGGCTTCAAATCGCCGAGGATGGGGTGGACTTCCAGGACTTCGCAGTGGTAGAAGCCGAAGTTCCAGCGGAACCGGGGCTCCTCGAGGCCGTAGAGCTCCCGCAACCGAGGATGGTCGATGGTGGGGGCCACCCCCGCGATCCGGTCGATGCCGACGAAGCCCATGCCGGCGCGCACCGCGTCGAGGATGGCTTCGAGGGTCTCTTCTCTGAGGTTGGGAGCCTTGTAGCACAGGAGGCAATCCAGACCGGCGAGGTCCGCGGCCGACGTGAGGTCGACAAGACGGTTCTCGAGGCGGTGCTTGCGCAGCATGTCGGGCAGATCGATCAGCGATTCGGTCCCCGGCTCGACCGCCGCGTACACGTCGAAGCCGGCGCGGATGAGGTTGTGCGCGGCGAGATCGGCCTCGGCATAGGTGTACGGCGTGGCGCGCCAGTGGGGCCCCGTCCGCGAATAATGGCTGAAGATCACGCCCACCCGCGGCCGGTCCTTCGGCGGGTCCCGGTCCCACGCCGGCGTGGCCCAGTAGCGCAGCTCCCGGAGCCGCGGCAGACGGCGCACGAGGGCGTCCCGACCCTCCGGCGTCAGGGCGGTACCGTCGGCCTTGAGCACGCGGAGGTTCCTGAGCCCGGAGAGGCGGGCCATTCCGACGTCGGACACGTGCGTATCGGATATGTCGAGGTAGGTCAGGCCCGTCAACGCCCCTATTGCCGCCATGCCTTCGTCGCCGACGGGGTTGCCCCGCAGGCTGAGGTGGCGCAGGGACGGCAGCCCGCTCAATGCCGCCAATCCGCGGTCGGTGACGTTGTTGTTCGAGAGATCGAGCGAGACCAGCCGATCGAGGCCGTCCAACCGGCGGAGCAGGGCGTCGTCGGCGCCCGTTTCCTTGAGATCGAGCCAGGTCAACGTCCTGAGGAGGCTCAGGGCCGCTCCCGCCTGCGGACCGAGCGGCGTCTGGTGCAGGTCGAGGCGACGGAGTCGGGGGAGCGGGGCCAGCCACGCCAGGCCGGGGCCTTCTACCTTCGTCTTCTCGAGGTCGAGCCGCTCGAGGTTGCGCAGTCCGCTCAGGGCGGTGAGGGTCAGGTCGTCGGCGTCGGTCCAGCCGATCTGGAGGGCCTTCAGCGACGTGAGCCCGCCGACGGCGCCGAGGTCGACGGCCAGGGGCCCCGTTCCCTCGAGGTTCAGGTTTTCGAGGCGGGTCATGCGTCCCACCGCCGCGAGGGCCTCCGGCGGCAACTTCGCGTCTTCCAGCACGAGGCTGCGCACGGTGGGCAGGCTCGCCAGGTATTCCAGCGCCGCGCCGTCCACCAGTGCGTGGTCGAAGAAGGCCTCCGACATGTTTCCCCGGGAAAGGGCCGCCACCAGGTCCCGCTCCACGGCCGCGGGCGGCGGCACGTTCGACGCGGATTCCTCGTCGTCCGGGTCGGGCGGGCAGCCGCAGGGCTGCCGCGGGGGCGTGGCTACGAACCGCAGCTCCATGCCCCGGGGCACCTTCACCGACCCCTGCGCCGCCGCCAGGAAGGTCCAGCCGGCGTCGTAGGGCGCCCCCGCGTCGCGCACGAAGAGGGCCCCCGCCGGCGCGTCCTCGGGCAGATGGACCCACCGCGGCGGCGTGCTCGCGTAGGCCGCGGCGGAAAGGGCCGCCCCCAGCACCAGTCCCAGGGCCGGCGCCACACCGGTGCGGGCGCGGGCGTACCACGGCCGGGCGGGACTCGACAGCCCCAGCACCCGCCGCACCCGTCCCAGGAGGCCGGGACCCGCGGCCCCCATCGCCACCGGCGTCAGGCGCAGCGCTTCGAGGGCCGCCAGGGTGCGGGCGTAGACCAGCGCGTCGCCGCACAGCGCCACCGCCGCGTCGTCGCAGCAATGCTCCCGCTCCGCCCGGATCCGGCGGCTGAGCCACCACACGGCCGGGTGATAGAACAGCAGGGTCTCGACCGCCATCTGGAGCAGGTTCACCAGGTAGTCGTGTCGGCGTATGTGGGCGAGTTCGTGGGCCAGAAGGGCCTCGATCTGGGCCGGAGTCAGTCCCGCCACGATCCCGGCGGGCACGAGGATCACCGGCTTGAAGGCCCCCAACACCGCCGGTGTCCGCGCCAGACCCGACGCCACCAGGCGGACCGATCGCCGCACGCCCGTCCGCGCCAGCAGCCGGGCCAGCGCCGTCCGCCACGGCGCATCCGTCAGCGGGACGGTGAGACGCCGCCGCAGCCGTCGCGCGCCGTACAACCCCGCCGTCAGCCGGGCCGAAAACAGGGCCACGCCCGCCAGCCACAACCCCACCAGCGCCGGCAGCGCGCCCTCGATCCGGTCCCGAAGCACGACGGTGAGGCTCCGGGGCGCGGGCGCACCGGGAGCGGGCGGCATCCCGCGGCCGGGGCGAACGGTGGACGGCGCCGGCCCCTCCGACCGGGCAAGCGGCGCGGCTCCGCCGACGGTCTCGCGGAGCACGACGTGGTCGTTGAAGGGATCCACGGTCTCCTCGGGGCTCGAATCGGCCTCCGGAACGCAGCATGCGAAGGTGACGGCTACGGAAAGGGGCATGGCGAAGAAAAAGGCGCATGCCACGAGGTACCGCGTGGAAGGGGATGCCCGTCTCGCGGCGTACAGGCACAGCATCGCCCCCAGACTCAGGAGGCCGCCCTGCCACAGGAAATGAAGGAGCGTCCACCCCGTGGCCTCGAGCAGCGGACTCGACACCCACCCGTCAAGGAGCGTCCTCACGATCGTTGCCCTCGATTTTGTCCAGGAGCGCTTCGATTTCGGCCCGTTCCTCGTCGGAGGCGGCCGTCTCCTCCAGGGCCTGAAGCATCAGGCGCCGCGCCGAACCGCCGAAGGCCTTGTCGAGCAGGTTCTGAAGGAGGCGGCGCTGGACCTGTTCTTCCGGGTCCCGGGGGCGGTACACGTGGGCCCGGCGCGACTCGTCCCGCAGCACCAGGCCCTTCTCGGTCATGATCTGCAGGAGTTTCAGAACGGTGGTGTAGCCGATGGGGCGGTCTTCGCTCAGGGTTTCCTGCACCTGTTGGACCGTGCTCGGCCCGCGGGACCACAGGACGCGCAGGATGGACAGCTCCGCATCGGTGGGTCGTTTCGCGTTCGCTTCGTCCGTCACCGCGATCCTCCGGGCCCGGGCGTCTCGGGAGCAGTGATACGAGGGTCTTCGTAAACAAGCATAGATCCCGCCCCACGCGCTGTCAACGGAATTTTGTCGGACGGCGGATTCGCGGGGCGCGGACCGATGCGGTAAAATACCTGCGAGGCCGTTCGATGCTGTTCTTTGGCCGGCGGCCGCCAATCGAATGGATAATTCCCCCCCTTATTGAGAGGTTCTTTCCATGCCCCGCCATATCCGCTATACGGTATCGCCCTATGAAAACAGCACGTGGTGCGTCCGCGTCGACGGCGAGAACGAAGGCCCCCAGCAGTTCGACACCAAGGCCGAGGCGACGGCCTACGCCACCACGGCCGCGAGCATACACGGCCACAGCCAGGTCATTGTCCAGCACGTGGACGGCACCCCCGACGACATCTACACCTTCGGCGATCCGGAGAACCCGGAGGACCGCAGCTTTCTCGATCTGCCTTAGGCCGCCGCTCCGGAGTATCGCCCTACTCCGGGTGCGGGAGGCCCAGCTCGTCGAGGCGGGCCAGGGTCGCCCCGAGGTCGTAGGGAACGGCGGCAAGCTCCACGGTCCAGGGCTCGTCTTCCGTATTGACGACGGCAAAACGGGCCAGGGCTTCTCCTTCCGAGGGGATGCCGACGCTGCCGGGATTGACGAACCAGGTGCCGGTCACCTCCCGGGCGAAGGGTTCGTGGCTGCGGCCGCAGGCGACGAGGGGGGCGTTGGCCGCCTCGCGCTGGCGCAGGAAGCGGGACTCGTCGTCGTCTTCGTACAGGCTGTCGTTCGGGCGGGTGGGCGTCCCGTGGCACAGGAACACGCCGATGCCCTCGTAGGTCAGGACGCGGTGGCGGGGCAAGGTGCCGAGGTACTCGAGGTTGTCGCTGCGCAGCGCTTCGTAGGTCCATTCGAGATGGGCCCGAAGGTCATCGGGGACATCGTGCCGGGCGGCCCGGGGCCGGCGCAGAAACCCCGCGGCCCGTCGGTCCACCTCGCCCTGGACGGACGGGATCTCCCGTTCGCGGAGGATGTCGACCACCTCGTTGGGCCAGGGGAATCCGGCCACGGCGTCGCCCGTGTGGATCACGGTTTGAATGCCGTCGGCGTCGAGGCGGCGGAGGACGGCCTCCAGGGCGGGGAGGTTTCCGTGGATGTCGCCGATTACTGCGAGGAGCATGGGTCGCGCTGGTCCCTTTCCTGAAACCGGGCAATCGTCCGTTTCGTACTATGGCACGTCAATGGGCGCGGCGGGGACCGGTAAAGGCCCGCCGTCGAAGGGGCGATTATGAACGATGGGGGAGGGCGGATGAAAGGGGAGGCGCCGGGGCGGGCGGACCGCGGCGTACCGGTCCGGGTTCTCGAAGGGTTTGAATCCGGGCGGGGCGCGGAGCCATACTAGGCTATGAGTGCTCATAGGGCGCGGTATAGGCAGGAAGTGCCGATTGGGGCGCGCCGCAGGTTATTGAAGCACGGACAAAGCGGGGAGGCCTATGGGATCCCAACCCATGCATCCTAACGCGGGAGACATACATATGGCCATTGAAATGCAGCCGGGGGCGGTCGCGTACTTCAACGGGGATTACGTCCCCATCGAAGACGCCAAGATCAGCATCCTTACCCACGCCTTCAACTACGGCACGGGCCTTTTCGAAGGGATCCGCGGATATTACTCCAGCGAAGAAAACAACGTCCTGATCTTCCGGCTCAAGGAGCATGTGGATCGGCTGGTGCGGAACTTCAACGTCATGTACATGGAGGTTCCCGAGGATCGGGAGAAGATCGCCGAGATCTGCGTCGAGGTGGTCCGGCGCAGCGGGTTCCGCGAGGGTGTTTACATCCGTCCCCTGTGCTACAAGAGCGAGCATTCCCTCGGACCCCGCCTCAAGGGCGTGGAAAGCCGCTTCTGCTGCTACACCATCAAGCTGGGCGAATACTGCGACATCGATACGGGGCTCGACGTGGCCGTGTCGTCGTGGCGCCGCCTGGCCGACAACGCCATCCCCACCCGCGTCAAGTCTACCGGAAGCTACATCAACTCGTCCCTCGCCGCTTCCGAAGCGTCTCAGGCCGGATTCGACGAGGCCATCTTCCTGCGCGAGGACGGCTCCGTGGCCGAGGGCAGCGCCATGAACCTGTTCATGGTCATGGACGGCAAGCTCATCACCACGCCCGTGACGGCCGACATCCTCGTGGGCATCACGCGCAACACCGTCATCGAACTCGCCCGGGCGGAGCTGGGGATCGAGGTCGTCGAACGGCCCATCGCCCGCACCGAACTGTACATCTGCGACGAGATCTTCTTCACCGGCACGGGCGCCCAGGTCGCCCCGGTCCGGTCCGTCGACCGCCGGCTCGTCGGTGACGGCAAGCCCGGCCCCCTGTCGCGCCGGCTCCAGGATCTCTACTTCAACGTCGTCCAGGGGAAGGTCGAGAAGTACCGCCACTGGTGCACGCCCGTCTACTGACTTCCAATAGAACGTTAGACGCGGGCCCCCGCCTCCGGGTCATCCTCGGGAGCGGGGGCCGCGTTTATTTCGGGGGCCGGCCTTTCCCGGGGCAGGGGCACCTCCATTGAAGCGGTCCCCGTCCCGAGTCCGGCCGGAGCCGCTCCGGTTCTTCCTTTTTATTGCCGAATAGAACCTTGCGGACCCTTTCGGTGTCTAAAGAAAGCACACGGATGCGTCCGCCGGAATACCGAGGTCCTGAAACCTTCGGCGGCGAATTCGGTATACTAATACTGGAAATAATAGCGTTTCCGCGCGCCGGCGGCTCCGAGGCGCCGGGCGGAAAACCGGTTGCAATGTTCGTACCCTTGGATTAGCATAGAGGTAAGGCATAACTCGAATCAGCGCAATCCGGTCCTGAGGCATTCGTTACGTCTGACGGTCGGCCATCCGGGCATCATCGGGTTCGTCGTGAACGAAGGGCGGGGCGAATCCGGCAGCGGTCGTGAGGATTTCCCGGGGCGGGGCGCCTTTCGGCCCGGCCGGCCAGGGCAAGACAACGGAAAGCAGGAGGTGGCAGTGGCCGACGAACAGGGCGGTGCGCAAGGAAAGAAAGAGAAAGACCGGCTGTGCCCGAGTTGCCGCATGTCCATCAGCGTGCTGGCGACCAAATGCCGGTTCTGCGGGGAGAACGTCGGGCGGCCCAAAGACGAGACGCGCCAGTTGACCATCCAGGACCTGGGTGGCGAGACCATCGTTCACTATGCCCCCTCCCACAACGTCATGGAGGCCCTCGAGGCCTTTCGCGCCGAAGAAAGCGCCGCCAAGGCCGTTGAACCCCCGCGCAAGTCCCTCTTCGGCCTGCGCGGCAAGGCGGCGCCGGGCCCGTCCGCTACTGGATCGACCACGGGCCTGCCGGAGCTCGACGAACGGAGCCGGGCCCTGGCGTCGGTGGCCATGCCCATCCGATCGGCGGCACGACCCGCGCCTTCGGGTCCGGTGTGGACCAAGAAGCTCGGGATGCTCGGCGGGTTCGTCGCCCTCATCGTGATCCTGTATTTCGGAACGGTGCAGGGCTGGGCCATGATCAAGCACTGGAGCGCCGACAAGGACACCGGCCCCGGCGTCCACAACCGCGCACCGGAGATCATGGAGCGGGGCGGCCCTCCCATCGAGGCGCTGAAGGCGGCCATGGAAGCGCTTCAACAGGACAATTCCACGGCGAACCTCGCCATTGCGGATCAGGCTCGCCAACTGGTCGTGGCGCAGGTGAACCAGCTCCTCAGCAAGCCCGACATCAGCGACGTGGACCTGCAGAAGGCCTCGAACCTGGCGTCGCAGGCTTTCGACATCGACGTTTCGCGCAGCCGCAGCCTCGTCGAGCTCAAGAGCAAGGCCGACCGCGACAACCGCGATTACGCCCTTACCGTGCTGTCCACCGACACCGAGTCTCGTCCGCCCCGCGCCAGGCTGCAGTTGAACGACGGGACCGTGCTCGACGTGCGCCAGGGCGAGCGGGTGCTGGACCGGTTCAACGTCAAGCTCATCACCGCCGACACCGTCCTGCTTGCCGACACCCTGTACACCAACCCGTACACGGGGAGCTTCCGGGCCGTCCGGTTCGGCAAGGTGGGCATCGTCAACTACTGACCCGTCCCGCCGCGGCGCGTAACCCCTCGGAATTCCGCCGCGCCCCTGCGCCGGCGGCCCGGAGCCGGACGACGAGCCAGGCTTCGTCGCCGTTGGACAGGCCGGGATACAAGTGGGACGCTGCCGCGCCCGCGTAGTACAGCACCCCCCGTTCGTAGACCAGCACCTGGTAGGGCTGGCCGTTGCCGTAGTATTCAATCCACGGTTTGAGGTTCCGAGAGCACCCCGTGTAGGCCCCCGCCAGCCCCGACGATTCCTCCGTCGCCACCACGTGCGCCTGCAGTCCCGCATCGTTGTACTCGCGCTGCTTCGCCAGGACGTCGGCGCCGCCCCTGCCGCGGATCGTCGTCGCGCTCGACACGATGAGCACGTGCGGGGTCGGGTCGTCTTCCGAGAGGACCAGCGGCGCGCGCCCCGGCTTCTTCAATCGCACCGTGCCCACCCGAGCGCTGAGGAAGGCGTAGCCGTCCTGCCAGATGTTGTACTCCTTCCACCCGCGCTCCACCGTGTTCACCACCCGGCCTGTGTTCTTGTCCACGATGACGCTGCAGAAGCGGTACGGCGCCGGCCCCGGTCGTGCGGGCAGCGTGTAGCGCCACGCCACCGCGCCCCCCATGCCGCCGTAGCGCTCCACGGGATTCCCGATCAGATTCCGCAGCTCTTTCTCGGTCATCCCCGGCTGTACGGCGCGGAAACGCTCCAGCGAAAAGTGGGGCGTCGCCGTGAACTCGGCCCCGTCGAGCCGGGCGACGAGGCTGTTGAAACCGTCCAATCGCGTTCCCGCGAGGTAGCCCGCCCCGATCCCGGCCAGGGCGATGAGCGCCGAAAGGATGCGCCACGCCGACCTGCGGCCCGCCGGCGTCGGTTCCCGAGAAGCCTCGTGGCGGCTCCGTTCCCCCTCCACTCGAACCACGGCCGGTCTCGGCGGAGCCTCGCCCTCGTGGATCCGTTCGTACCAGGGCCGGGGACCCAGACTTCCCGAGCCTTCGAGACCCGCTCCTCGTGTAGCCATGTCCGCAGCTCCTTCCATTCGCGGCCCGTCCCGCGGGGCGGGGGGACCGGTCGATATACGATCCAAATCGTAGGTGTAGCGTATACGATTTCAATCGTACTGTCAAGGGCTTCGTGGGTCTGGGGCGAACGAAAAGCGGCAAAGAAGGGTCTGTCTGTCGCGGATGTCGAGGTTTCGCGGGTTGCTTTGCGGGCTATTCGGTGTGGATTGCGATCTGGACGATATTTAAACGGGCGGAAGGGGAGGGGAGAAGAGGGGGGCGCCGCGTTGCCGGGCGACGCCCCCCGATAAAGCGGGGGTAGGAGCGGCTACTCGTTCATGATGTAGCGGTAGAGGCGGTCGGCGACTTCGCGGACGACTTCCGGTTCGCGGTAGGCGCCTCGCTCCAGATTGGCCCGGGCGGCCTCGATCCGCTCGTTCCGCACATCTGGCAAATTCCTAGCAACTTCTGTGAATTTAAGGATATTCGAGGCTTGCTGCCCCTCAAGGCTGATTTCGAGGCTATCCTGAACCGGCGCCGCCGGGGTTTCGACAGGCTCCCGACGCGGGGCGCCTTCGCGCTCCACCGGGGTGGATTCCGTCGGACCGTTGACTCGTCTGATTTCCAACATCGGAGGCTCCTTTCGCACTGTGGCTCCGCTGGGCCTGAAAGGCTTATCGGCCCAATGATATCAAGGCTTTAGCGCGGGCGGACCGCCCCGAATACTCGGAATGGGAAAGCGGTATTCCGCGCATCCTGTGCGGTGTTTGCGGAGTTCATCCCCGAGAAGGGCGACGGGCACCGGCTCGGCGGGGTCCAAGGGGCGGCTAGTGCGAAATTCGTAAAAACAAATGAGTAACGACTTCCAGGTAAAGCTGTATTATCTTGAAATTCTGGGAGCGTCCTGATAACATATACTTCGGTTCTAGGATTCGGGTTCTGGTTCCCTTCCTCTCCCGGAGGAGGATGGATTTCAAACGTAGCAACCGTGGTTCCGAGTTTGCACACTGACTCCGTGTACCGCTGTAATCACTTTGGACGTTCGTGCGGCAGTGTGGTCCGCAGACGGAAGAAGCCTTTGAGGTACGGGTTCTCCGATATGCGCTTGCCGCTGCTCGACGGGTTCCCCTCCGGGCTTCAGTTGGATCGCTCCCAATCAAGACGGCCCCGATTTTCAGCAGTTCCCGCTCCCGGCCCGTGCCGGCGGCCCGTTCGTCGGGTGCGGTAGCTGCTTCCCCTTATCGCGGCGCCGACGGTCTGTACCGGACGCGCCGGCGAAATTGAACACGTTTTACACCCTAAGCTAGGAGGACAACACCATGAAAAAATGGCGCTGGGTATTATCTCTGATGTTGGCGGCGATGGTCGCACTGCCGGCGTCGGCCCTCGTGACGCCCGCCGACATCTGGGACCCGAGCGATCCCACGGACGAATTGAACCTGTACGAGATCTACAACGCGCTCTATGGAACGACGTTCACTTCCAACAGCGACTTGGACGCCCTGCAGGTCACCATGGAGACCATTACGCTGGGCCCCGATGACTCGGCTCAACTGACCGCGCGGGCTCGGTATGCGGGCTCGACCGAGATCTTCGGCTTCTACGACGCCAGCGGCGGACCCGGAACCGACACCGAACTGTTCCACGTGACGGACTACGGTTTTGTGGCCGGCTATTCGGAAACCATCAACGCGGAAGGCGAATTCGGCTTCTTCCTTGATCCGGTCGGTCGGCGCGCCGGTCCCAGCCTGTGGTTCTCTCAGGCCGCGGGCAACGGCGGCGAAGAGCACATGCTGGTGTACGCCACGCCCTTCGCGGACACCTTCCTGCTGGCTTGGGAAGACCTCCCCTTTGGCATTTCGGACGATGACTACAACGACCTCGTCATCGAACTGACCTTGGGCGGATTCAGCCCCGGCATCATCCCTGAGCCGGCGTCGCTCCTGCTGCTCGGCTTCGGCGTGGCCGGCATGGCGGTCATGCGCTACCGCAAACAGCAGGCCTGATAGCCCCCTTAATCTCTCTCCAGACACCTCGACGCCCCGCCTGGCTCCCAACAGGCGGGGCGTCTCTTGTTTTCGCCCGGGGAGATCCGGGCCGGGAGCGGGGGCCGTTGCGGCCGCCCGACTCCCCCGGCGCGCGTCCGAATCCCCGGTCGCGCGCCTTCCATCGAACCCGGGTCGGGACTACGAACTTTGCGCGGCGGCGCGGGCCTGGCCGGCCACGTAGCCGCCGACGGGCGTGCGGAAGGTGATGGCGAAGCGGTTCCACGCGTTGATGGTGGCCACCGCCAGGGTCAGGTTCACCAACTCCTCGTCGGTGAAGTGGGGCCGCACCCGCTCGTAGATCTCGTCGGGGACGTGGTTCTCGGAGATCAGCGTCAGCGCTTCGGTCCACTCGAGGGCCGCCCGCTCCCGATCGGTGTAGAAGGTCGTCTCGCGCCACGCGTCCAGCAGGTAGATCCGCTGCTCCGTCTCGCCCGCCGCCCGCAAGTCCTTGCTGTGCATGTCCAGGCAGTAGGCGCACCCGTTGATCTGGGAGGCCCGCATCTTGATGAGGTGGATCAGGTTGTCTTCGAGTCCGCACCGATGCAGGTAGACCTCGAGGCCCCGCATCGCCTGAAACGCCCCGGGCGCCGCCTTCACATAATCCAGTCGCTGCTCCATAGCGCGTTCTCCTGTAAGGATTGAGATCGACTCCGAAAAGTCCGAGCCCTTCGAAACCGATATACCGGAAACAGAGAAAAAGGGGAAAGGGCGAGTCTATTCCCCGCGGGCTGCGGAATCAACCGCATCTACGAAAGTTTTCGTTGACAACGGGCCCCTCCTGGGCGCAGGATGATACGAAGGGTTTCGTAATAAGCGGCCGCTGGTCCGGGGATACCCCCGGAAAATCGGAGGGCGACAATGGAGGCGCAAACGGGCGACGGGAGACCCGAACCCCCGGAACACGCCGGCGACGGGACGGGGCCGACGGGGTGGTCCCGGGTGCCGGGGGCGGTGCTGCGGTGGTACGGCCGATGCCTTACCGGGTCTCTTCGGGGCGAAATCGACGCGGCGGGGCGGGGCTTCGCGAGGTCCGAACCACCGAGTACTTCCGCCGAGGGGACGGCGACCCGCGCGCGGCCGATCCGCGGGAGGCGCCCCTGGCTGCGACGCTTCATCGCGGCGGCGTTACTAACGACGGCGGCCACCGCGATCACGATCGTCTACGGCGGCGCCCTGACGTCGATCTTCCAGGGGCGCGCCGAGCGGAACTCGCTGCGCCCGCCTTTCTACACTTCGAGAGGCCTCGCGACGGTTCGGGAGGGGATGACGGAAGGCGAGGTGCGCGACCGGGTGGGCTATCCGCTGGAACGGTGGTGGGCCCGGGGGGCCAACCAGACCTGGGTCTACAGCGTGCCCGCCGGGCGCCACGACACGTATCTGTTCGCCCGGGTCACCTTCGACGGCGAAACGGGGCGGGTCATCTCGGCGCGGGAGGACGTGATGCGCTGCGGACCGCGGGCCGTCCCTCAGGGGCAGCCCGGGCTGGCGGCCGTGGTGGGGACGGTGGTCCTGACCCGGCACGACGGCACCCGACGGCTCGCGCCTTCCGACCCCGCCCCCCGCGTGTTCCTGTGGGCGGGCGCCGACACGGGCCGCCGCATGACGCCCGAGCGGGTCGTCCGCGCCCTGGAATCCGGCGGCGCCGGTCCACGGGCGGAATGCCTCCTCGTCGATTCCCGCGCTCGCGCGGCCGGGGAGGGACCCGTCGCCGCCGACCGCGTCTTCCGAGACGGTCCCTTCCGACGCAGCGAAACCGGGCCGACGCTCCTGGGCGTGTACCACGGCGGCTGCCTGTATGGGCTGCCTCCGGACCAGCTGGGGGACGACGAAGCGCAGCGCCTCGAGGACGTCAAGTGGCTGATAAGCCGACTGGGCCGGGGATAGAATCACCGGCCCAGTCGGATTGACTCGTTCGTATTGTGCCCGCGCGCTAGGGGAACAACCCTCGCTGAGCCTTTTCCTCTGCGATGGAGCGGATGCCGAGGACGAGGGCCGCGGTGCGCATGTCCACGTTGCGCGTCCGGGCGATGTCGGCCACCTTTTTGTAGGCGCCCACGATGACCTTCTGAAGCTGCCGGTTCACTTCGTCTTCGTCCCAGAAATACATCTGGATGCCCTGGACCCACTCGAAATAGCTCACCGTGACGCCGCCGGCGTTGCACAGGATGTCGGGGATGATCAGCAAGTCGTTGTTCTCGCGCAGGATGCGATCCGCCGCGGGCGTGGTCGGACCGTTGGCCGCCTCCGCCAGGATGCGGCACCGGATGCGATTCGCGTTCTCCTCGGTGATCACCTGCTCGAGGGCCGCCGGCACCAGGATGTCGCACGGCGTGGTCAGCACTTCTTCCTGCGGCATGGGGTCGCCGCCGTCGAACTCCGTGATGGGGCGGCCGGCCCGGATGTGTTCGGTGAGCCTGGCGATGTCGAGGCCGGCGTCGTTGCGGATGGCGCCGTTCACGTCGCTCACGACAACGACCCGGACCCCCCGGTTGTGGAGCTCCTGGCTCGTCACCGACCCCACGTTTCCGAATCCCTGAATCACCGCGGTGGACCCGGCCAGGTTCAGCCCGATCTGCTCGGCCGCCTGCTCGATGGTGTACACCACGCCCCGGCCCGTGGCGTCCCGCCGGCCCGCCGTGCCGTAGAGGGACACGCTCTTGCCCGTGACGATCTGGGGGACGTTGTGGCCCACCTGCATGGCGTAGGTGTCGAAAATCCACCCCATCACCTGCTCGTTCGTGCCCACGTCGGGCGCCATCACGTCCACCATGGGGCCGATGAAGGGGATCATCTCGGCCGTGAAGCGCCGCGTCACCCGCTCCAGCTCGTCCGTCGACAGCTTCGTCGGGTCGCAGTTCACGCCGCCCTTGGCCCCGCCGAAAGGCAGCCCCATGAGCCCGCACTTCCACGCCATCAGCACCGCCAGGCCCGCCACCTCGCCCAGGGTCACGTTCGGGTGGTAGCGCAGTCCGCCTTTGCCCGGACCGCTGGTGTGGGCGTGCTGCACGCGATAGCCGAGGAACACCTCCGTCTCGCCGTTGTCCAGCCGTACCGGTACCGAGACCATCGCAATACGCTTCGGATAACGAAGCCGCTGGAGCACACCCGTGGGAGCTCCCGTGAGCTCCGCCACCGCATCAAACTGCTCCAAGACCTGTCGGAATAAAGGGGAATCGAGTTCCGCATGGTTGCGCATCGCAAATGTCTCCGGTTCTATTTGAACAAAAGGGCAACAGTGTCCTATATTATCCGTCAAAAAACAACAATTCAATTCCGTGCGCCGCGCCGCGGGCCTTCCCCGGGCATGCCACTATCCGCCGGGTCCCATTCCGCCGCCTGAAACGGGACGAGCGCACAGGTGTGTCCTGCGCCGGTTTTCGGCGATTCGAGGCTTCGTTTCGTGTATTCCGTGGAATCCGGGATGGGAAAACCCATCGATGTTCCGGGCGGGGCGCATGCAAACCCCGGCGCCGTGTGCTACTCTATATCGAAGTCGACGGGCCCTCCGGCCTGTCCCCACAGACAACCCTGGAAAACCCTGGAAAGACCGAACCATCGGCGATGCGGCCCCATGACAATTGAACCGGCTCCCCTCGAGTGGAACTACTGCCCCATCTGCGGTCGGGCCCTGACCCTGTGCCACGATGGCGAAAGGGACCGCCCCTGCTGTACGGGCTGCCGGCGCTTCTACTACTCCAACCCCGTGCCCGCCGCCTGCTGCCTCGTGCCCCGCGGCGACGAACTCCTGTTCGTGCAGCGCGCCGTCGAGCCCTGCAAAGGCCTGTGGAGCCTGCCCGGCGGTTTCGTGGAAGTCGGCGAGACCACCGACCAGGCCGCCCTGCGCGAGCTGGCGGAGGAGACCGCCCTCCGCGGAAGCCGTCCCCGGCTCATCGGCGCCCGCACCCACCCCAGCCGCCTCTCCGGGGCCGTGGTGGTGATGGGCTACCTCATCGAGGAGTGGGAAGGCGTGCCCCGCGCCGCCACCGACGCCATGGACTGCGGATTCTTCGCCCCCGACAACCGTCCGCCTCTGGCGTTCGACGCCCACCGCGAGATCGTGGCCCTGTACGACGCCCTCCGCCGCTGAGGAGCCGGCCCCCGAGCCCGTCGCCGAGGGAAACCTCGGGAGACTCATCTATGGCACGTGAAAGCCGGAGCAAGATCACCACCGACCACGAAGAGATCCGCCGCTGGACCGAAGAACGGGGCGGACAACCCGCCTGCCTGCCCGGCACCGGCGAACGGGACGACTTCGGCGTGCTGCGCCTGGACTTTCCCGGCGACGACCTCGAGGAACCGCTCCTGCCCATCACCTGGGAGGAGTTCTTCGACCGATTCGAAGAGAACGGCCTCGCCCTCCAATACCCGGACGACCCGTCCGACGGCGACCCCCGCCGCTCCAGCCGGCTCATCCAGAGGGACGCGGAACCCTGAGCCCCTCCGCCGGCTCTTTGACATCCCCGCGCCGGTCCGGTACACTCCCACGGCGCACGGTGCGGCTTTCGAGCCGCCCCCGCCCCTCCCCGACACATCCGAACGGGTAGCTCAGTCGGTAGAGCATCGGACTTTTAATCCGGTGGTCGTGGGTTCGATCCCCACCCCGTTCACCATCTAGATACCTTGCCCGCAAGCGCCTTGTCGTGATCGCGCTTGCGGGTTTGCATTTTGTGTGTTGCGGGCCGGCTCGTTGTCC
>CAYVOE010000064.1:0-16029 GCA_964452795.1 uncultured Nitrospiraceae bacterium | reverse complement strand
CTTTCTTCCGTGCGCCCCTTCTGGTCTGGGGCAGTTCGTACACGGCCCCCGCCGAGTAGGGCCGACGACGGGAAGTAAACACCTGACTACAACCGGTGAAATCGCGGTTTGCTTGCGGATTTCCAAAACCAATAAAGCAATAAATTCTGCCGGGCCTGCGCCGCGAATTATTGTCCAAATCCGGTATTTTCGGTATTTGGTTTCCCGAAATTCCCCGGTTCCATTCGGGTTTCATCCCCAATCCATCCCCCCAAAATATCCCGAGACCCTAGGTCTGGTATCCGTAAGTTACCCGAAACACAATATTTTGTTGCGTATACCCCCTTCCTCTGCTAAGATGGTCGGGCATGGGGCTGGCAAATCCTTCAGCGGAGGGCGAATAATGAGCTTTTTGGCCGAGCTGCCGCGTGAACGGCGATACGAGCTTGCCGGCGTGGCGATGCTGGGCCTTACGGCGTTCCTGTTCATCGCCTTGGCCACCGACGGATATCAGGGCAGCGTGAACCGGCCGATCCCCGGCATGGGACCCGGCGCCGAAGCCGCCAATAACGCCCTGGGCAAGCCGGGGTTCTGGGTGGCGGGGGTGCTGACGATCCTTCTCGGCCGCGCGGCCCATGCGGTCTATTTCCTCACGGCGGTGTGGGGCCTCATGCTCCTGCGCCACCAGCCTTTGGACCGACTTCTGACCCGGGCGGCGGGCATGATCATCCTGTGCAGCGCCGTGGCGGGTCTGTTCCATGTCGACATGGCCACCGAGGCCGAGCCGGTGCCCGGCGGCATCATCGGGGCCTTTGCGGGCACGTGGCTGCTCAAGGCCTTCGGCGTGATCCCCTCGAACGTGGTGGGCGTCACCCTCGCCGTCATCGGCATCCTCCTCGCCACGGAGTTCCTTTTCGTGCGGCTCCTGGCCCAACTCCATATGCTGATGGTGTTTACCATCGGCGGGGCCGTCATCGCCACCCGCATGGGGGTCCAGGCGATCCAGGCCCGCCGCGAGCACCGGGCGGAGATGCGCCGCATCGCCGAGGAGCGGTTCGCCCGGACCCGCGAGAAGATCCGCCGCGCCGATTCGAAGGCCCTGCCCGACCCCGTGGCGGAAGAGACCTCGCCGCCCTTTACCTTTAACTCGTATTTCGGCACGTCGCGGGATGCCGAACCCGAACCCGCGCCGGCTTCCCGTTCCGCGCGCAAGCGCGACGCCCGGCCCGCGGAGGCCGTCGCGTCGGAGCCGGTGGCTCGGCCGGCGCGGCAGCCCCAGATCCGCATCGCGCGGACTCCGGCACCGGCACCCGAGCCCGAACCCGATCTGACCGATCCGGAGAGCTTCTTCGAGCGGGAACTGGCGCCCGAGCCGCCCGTCGAGGCTCCGCCTCCCTTCGAGGTCGAACCCGACCCGATCTTCGAGCCCATCGCCGAAGTTCCCGAGCCGGTCGCCGAAGCCCCGGCGCCCGAACCGGAGCCCGAACCGGCCCCGGTCGCGGAAGAGCCCGTTGCGGAAGTCGCCGCGCCCGCGCCCGCTTCTCGGAAATCGCGCGAATCGACGGCCGCCCCGCCCGTTCCGGCGTCGGCCGCCGACACCCGGGCCCGCCGCAACGTCCAGCTCCGGCGCAAGGCCCTGCTCGAAGAGGAGTTGCCGGAAGACTACGTCTATCCGAAGCAGTATGCGAAGCCGCCCATCGACCTGTTCGATCCGCCGTCGGAGCGCACCGTCGCCAACCTCGACGACCAGCTCCGACGCACCAGCACGCTCCTCGAGGAGACCCTGCTGACCTTCGGCATCGAGGCCCGGGTCACCGACGTGGTCCGCGGGCCCACCATCACCCGCTACGAGCTCGAGCCCGCCCCGGGCATCAAGGTGAGCCGGTTCCTGGCCCTCGCCGACGACATCGCCCTGGCCCTCAAGGCCTATCGGGTCCGCGTCGAGGCGCCCATCCCCGGCAAGGGGCGCGTGGGCATCGAGGTGCCCAACTCCGAGCGCGAGGCCGTGGTCCTGCGCGAGCTGCTCGAGTCGCGGACCTTCCGCCGCTCCAAGGCCCAGCTTCCCCTGGCCCTGGGCAAAGACATCGCCGGCGACGTCGTCGTGTCGGACCTCGCCACCATGCCCCACTGCCTGGTGGCGGGCGCCACCGGCGCGGGCAAGACCGTGTGCGTGAAGTCGGTCCTGGCGAGCCTGTTGTGCACCCGGACGCCCGAAGAGCTTCAGCTCATGCTGATCGACCCCAAGATGGTGGAGCTGTCGATCTTCAACGACATCCCCCACCTGATCACGCCCGTGGTGACCGATCCCAAGAAGGCGGCCTCGGCGCTCCAGTGGCTGATCAACGAGATGCAGGAGCGCTACCGTCTCTTCGCCGATCTGCGCGTGCGCAACATCGAGGTGTACAACGAAAGCGTGGAAAACGGCGAAATCGAGATGAGCGAGCCCGAGGGCGAAGCCGCCGACGGCGAAGTCGAATCGGTCAGCGTCATCCGCAAGCTGCCCTACATCGTGTGCATGATCGACGAGCTGGCCGACCTCATGATGCTGGCCCGCGCGGAAGTGGAAGATGCCATTGCCCGTCTGGCACAATTGGCCCGGGCCGTGGGGATCCATTTGATCATCGCGACACAGCGTCCCTCCGTGGACGTCCTGACGGGGGTCATCAAGGCGAACTTCCCGGCCCGCATCTCGTTCCAGGTGTCGTCCCGCGTGGATTCACGCTGCATTCTGGACGAGATAGGGGCGGAGCGTCTCATCGGCCGCGGCGACATGCTCTACCTGCCCGCGGGGCACTCGAAACCGACCCGCATCCAGGGGGCTTTCGTCAGCGACGAAGAGATGAACGCGCTGGTGGCGTACCTCAAGAGTCAGGCGCCGCCCCAATACCGCGACGAGATCGAAAGATTCGGTAAATCTAAAGACAGTGTCGCCGATATAGGAGATGAGGAGGACGACCTCTTCGATGAGGCCGTTCGAGTCGTCCTGGAGACGGGCCAGGCATCGATCTCGATGGTCCAGCGAAGATTGCGGGTGGGGTACACTCGGGCCGCCCGGCTCATCGACATGATGGAACAGAAGGGCATAGTGGGTCCTCACATAGGCAGCAAGGCCCGGGAGATCCTAGTCGACTTGCCCCCGGGCACGGACGAGGTGGCATGAACGCGCTAATACAGATCGGGGAAGAGCTGAAACGGCGCCGCATCGAGCTGGGGGTCTCCTTCGAAGAGGCCTACCTGCGCACCCGCATCGCGCCGGCCTACATCCGCGCCATCGAAGCCGGAGACCTCTCCGCGCTTCCGGGTCCGTGCTACACGGCCGGATTCGTCCGCAGCTACTGCCAGTTCCTCGAGATCGAAGCGGAACGGTACGTAGACTGTTTCCTGGCGGCCATGAAACCCTCCGGCCGGTTCCGATCGCGGGGCCGGTCGTACAGCGTCCTCGCCGAGACCCTCTTCGAACCGCGGGCCTTCCTCCCGGAATGGGCGGCTCCCGCGGCCACCTGGGCGGTCATCTGCGGCATCGTCGCCTTGAGCTGGGTCGCCTACAGCGTGATCTTCCAGCCCTCGGCCGATCCCGTCGAAGGCCGCGCCCAGGCCGGCACCTTCGACGCCGAGGACATGATCGTTCCGCCCACCCTCGACGATACCGGTTACTGAGCCTCCGGTTCCGGGGATCATCGTGTGGCCTGGCCGTCCCGGCCGGGATCTTCTTCAGATCTTTTTTACCCGCTCTTGGGCGAGCCGCCCGAGACACCCCTTCCTTCTACCACCTCAACGTTGCTTCGGCGGCCGTGCCTGGCCGGGCCGCTCAGATGATTCCGCCGCGCCCTTCGGGTATGATCCCGGGCTCAGGCGCGCCGCGGATAGTTACCGCGGCGGAACTTCGAGCGACGGGTCGCACGGCCGAACACGGGGGAACGCCATATCGCCGGGGCCGCCCGCCGCTCCGCACGACCAAAGGACTCTACCGTGGTTACCCTCGAAGTACTGGTGGTGGACGACGAGCCGGGCATGCGGCTCGGCGTCGTCCGCGCCCTGCACGACTACACCGTCGGCGTCGATCACGTGAATGGCGAGGTGGGCTTCTCGGTGCGGTCCGCCGAGAGCGGGGAAGAGGCCCTCGACCTCATCCAGGCCGCGCCGCCCCACATCCTCATCGTCGACCACAAGCTGCCCGGCATGACGGGGCTCGAGCTGCTCGAGCGGGTCCGGGCCCGATCCCTCGACACGCTGGTCATCGTGGTCACGGCCTATGCCTCCATCGAGACGGCCGTTCAGGCCACGAAGAGCGGCGCCTACGACTTCCTCGCCAAGCCCTTCACCCCCGCCGAGTTGCGCAAGGTGGTGGGGAAGGCCGCCGAACACATCGTCCTGGCGCGTCAGGCCCGGCAACTGGCCCGGGAACGGCGCGAGATTCGGTTCCAATTCATTTCGGTGCTCACCCACGAACTGCGGGCGCCCCTGGACGCCGTCGAAGGCTACCTCGAGATCATCAAGAATCGCACCGCGGGCGACGACCCGGCGGTGTACGAACGCATGATCGACCGGTGCATCACCCGCATCCGGTTCATGCGCAAGATGGTGGTGGACCTGCTCGACCTCACCCGCATCGAGTCGGGCCAGCGCCGACGGGAACCGGCCCTCCTCGACGTCCGCGAGGTCGCCGTCGAGGCCATCGAGACGGCCCTGCCCGACGCCCGGGAAATGGAAGTGGAGATCGCCCTCCACGCGCCGGATCCCGTGCCCCTGGTGGCCGACCGCAGCGAGCTCGAGATCGTGTTCAACAACCTCATATCGAATGCCGTGAAGTACAACCGCCGCGGCGGCCGCGTGGACGTCCATCTATCCGCCACCGACGACGCGGTGACCATCGCCGTCCGCGACACCGGCATCGGCATGACCGCCGAAGAGGCCTCGCGCCTGTTCGAGGACTTCGTCCGCATCCGGAACCCCAAGACCCACGGCATCTTCGGCAGCGGGCTCGGCCTGTCCATCGTGAAGAAGCTGGCCACCCTCTACGGCGGCGCCGTTTCCGTGGAAAGCGCCCCCGACGCGGGCAGCACCTTCACCGTCACCCTTCCCCGCGCCACACCGTCCGAGGAGCCCGAAGCGGGCTGACCCGGAAGTGGTGCCGCGCCGCCCCCTCGGAGTACAATCGCCGCGCGCCTCGGGTGGAGGCGCGATTGGAAAATGCCGGCAGGGCCCTTCTCGCATCGACGACGCCCTGGCGCCCGCGCGACCGGGAGGACGACGTTCCCGGCGAGCCGCCGGCAAACAGACGGGGAGGGCAATCGCTTGAGCAAGTCAATCCGTGCAATTCTGCTGGTGGTCCTGGTGGTGGGAATCGCGCTCACGGTCCTGTTCCCGCCGACCTCGTATGTCAAGATCACCCCGTTGTCGGACGAGGAAAAGGCCGCCATGCAGGCCCAGATGGACTCGGCGCCCGCCATGCCCGGAGGTCCCGGACCCGGCGGTCCCGCCACGGTGCCCGACAGCCGCGCCGAAACGGTCCTGGCGCCCGCCATGCCCATCTGGCAGGACGCCCCCGGCAAGCAGGTCAACTGGGTCGGCTGGACGGCTCCCGAGGACCAGATGATCAACGGCACCAGCCCGCTTTCATTCCTGAACGGCGCCCTCTTTCGCATCATGATCATCGCCGCCGTGTGCCTGGTCCCCCTGGCCATCGCCGACCGCGCCGCCAAGCGCCCCGAAATCCCGGCGGACGAAGTCCCCGCCGAAGGCGAAGCGCCCGAAGGCGAAGCCCCCGCCGAGTAATTCGGTCCCGACACGACAGAGGACATCCCCGGACCGCCTCGGCCGGAGATGTCCTCTGTTTTCAGCTCAAAAGGGCGCAAATGCCCTCGATCGTCTCGAGCTTATTCGCCGATAAGCTCTTCCAACTGCTCGCGCGATATGGTGAACAGGTCCATGTCCTGGGTCACCACGCCGAGATTCACCAGGCACTCCGTAAAGAGTTCGCGGGTGCGCAGCTCCAGGTCCTGCATGCCGAGGTCCGTCATGGTTCGCAGGATGTGCTGGCCCTTCTTCACGTGGGTGCGCTCGTCCGACCGGATGAAGTCGGCGATGTGCACCAGCAGGGCGTCGTTCTCTTCCCGGGCCTTGTCGATGAAGCTGTTGATGGTCTTGAGCACGCCGACCTCGCCGAAGAGGTTGATCTCCGCCATGGCGTAGGCCGGCTCCATGGGGCCGCGACAGGTCGAGCTGATGAGCCGGTTCGGCAGCTCGTAGGGGTCGTATCCGGCGACGAGCATGGACCGGTGGCCGATCTCCGTGTGGCGCGTCTCGTCCCAGGTGATCCGCGCCAGATCGTACTCGGCCTTGAAGTCCTTGAACCGGATGTCCCACAGGAAGGTGCCGAAGGCCTCGATGGCGTCCACCTCGTCGCGCTGGGTGCGGATGAAGCGGAGCCGGTGGGCCTCGTAGGACTCCTTGTCGAAACGCTCCGTGCCGTCGGCGGCGTCGTAGTCGCCCGTATGGGTGAAGGTGGAGAAGCGGGCGTCGCGCCGGGGCACGGTGCCGCGCTCGTAGGGCTTCTTGTCGACGCGCAGGTCCGCGGGCGGCTCGTGGCGCGTGTCGGCGCCCGTGACCCCGCCGATGCTCCCCAGCAGTTGCTGCAGGTGCCAGCGCCACCGAGCGAGCCGGCTCTCGTCGACGCCGCCGTCGATGTAGGCCGCGATGGCGGCGTCGGCCCACTCGAGCATGGGCTCGTAATCCAGCAGGATCCGCTTGAGGCAGCGCACCGTGGGGGCGTCGGTTACCGGGTCGGTGTCGTCGATGTGATGGCGGTAGGCCGTGGCCAGTGCCTTCCCCGCCACTTGGTGGATGCCCACGAGCAGCTCGGGCGCGTCTTCCGCCGACAGGATCTCGTCGATGAACCGATCGAGTTCCTCATCGCGGTAGGCGTCGATGGTCTTGATGCTCCGTTCCTGCTCGGTCAGGCGTTCGCGCAGGGCGCGGGCCGCGTCCATGTGGTAGAAGATGTGGCGGCCCGTCTCGATCTTGACCTCGAAATCGGGGATGGCCAGGGTCCACGAGCCCAGCCCGTGGCTGAGGCGTCGTTCAAGGTAGAAGTAGCGGAGCAGGCGGTCGGCGTTCTCTTTTACCGACAGCTTACCGCCCAGATGACGGGGATCCCGAGGAAATCGATAGGGGAAAGCCTTGCGCCGTTCCGCGGCCGCCCGGCGTTCTTCCGCCCGCGATTCGGGCGGAAACAGGCCCTTGGGTCGGTGGCCGTTGCCGTCGGAAGCAAGTCGATCGGATTCCGGATGGCCGGACATGGCAATACCCTCCAGTTGATAAGACATAACCGGACCGTGCGTGTGCAAATCGGTGTCATTATAGAAAGAAGCCGCTTCCCGGGCAATGACTGCCGTAGCGCCTTGGGCGTCCCGCTCAAGTAACGCAAAAGCAGACCCTGGCTCGGACGACCCGGCCGCCACCCCCCGAGATTGACCCCGTTCTCCCGCCTGCGTAGGCTATGCGCCATGTCTGATCCCTTGGGAAACGCGCTGGCGGAGTTCGACGCGGCGCTCCATCGGCTGCGCGACGCCCTGGCGCCGGATCCGGTTCTGTCGGCGGCGGTGTTCGCGGGCGCCGACGACTGGATGCGCCTCTTGACCTACAAGCTGGTGCCGCACCTGGCCGGCGAGGGCTGCCTCATCGCGGCGGTGGCGGGCGGCACCAACACGGGCAAGTCCACGGTGTTCAACCTGCTCCTGGGGGCGGAGAAGAGCCCCGTGGCGGCCACGGCGGCGGCGACGCGCCACCCGGTGCTGGCCGCCAACGCCAAGCGCGCGGCCCAGTGCCTCGAAGGACGCCTCGTCCCCGAGTTCACGCCTTACCCCCTTGAAAACCTCGATTCGGTGCTCCACGACGACGCTTCCGAGAACGCCCTCTTCGTGACGGTGTGCGACTCGCTCCCGGATCGCCTGGTCCTCCTCGACACGCCGGACGTGGACTCCATCGACAAGCGCAACTGGCGCGTGGCCGAGAACATCCGCGCGGCGGGCGACGTGCTCATCGCCGTGGTGACGGGGGAGAAGTACAAGGACGACCGGGTGGTGGAGTTTTTCCGCCGGGCCCGCCATTCGGGCCGCCTCATCATCCCCCTGATGAACAAGGCCAACCCCGCCCAGGACTACGCCGTGGCCCGGCGCCAGCTCGACGATTTCGCCGCCGACGTGGGCACCGACGCGCCGCGCTTCGTCCTGCCCCACGATTTCGACCTGGCCGAACGGTTCAATCGGCCCGTGCCGGCCCTGGCGGGGGCGGAAGACGACCTTCGAGCCCACCTCGAGGGCCTGGACGTGCCGGCCATCAAGCACCGCGTCTACAGCGCCACCGTCCAACATTTCGCCCATGAAGCGGGCGCCTTCGTCGAACGGGCGAAAGGAGTGGGGGAGGCCCTGCGCATCGCCGCGGCCGAGTTCGAGACCCGGACCTCCGGCTTCGCCGACCGCTACGACCCCGCCCCCGGCGCCCAGGTGGGCGGCCTGTTCCACGAGTTCGTCCAGTCCAAGCGCGGCCCCGTCCGCCGGGCCCTGGGCGCCACCGGCACGGCCGCGTACAAGGCCGTGGCCCGGGTCGGCAAGACCGTCACGGGGGCCCTGCGCCGGCGCGCCGTCCTCACGTCGGACGACACCGATCTCAGCGAGGAACGGATCCGGGCGGCCCACCGGCAGGCCATCGAGCGGATCACGCGCGACCTGGCCCGCAGCTTCATCGAGTCCGCCGGCAACCTGCGCGAGCCCGCCGCACCCCTGGTCCGAGACGCGCTCGATCGACTCGACGTGGACGCGGCCGTGGCCGCCGTCACCCGCGACACCCTGCGGTCCGAGAACATCTCCCAGGAATTCCGCGAACACGCCTACCGCCTCCTCGAACAGTGGTGGAGCGATCACAAGGGCCGTCGCCGCGCCCTCGAAGCCCTCGACACCGTCCTGGCCTTCGTGCCCGCGGCCATCGCCGCGCCCCTGGCGGTCTACGCCGGCGGGGTGGGCGTGTCGGAGACCGTCATCGTGGTGGGCCCGGTGGTCGAGCAGTTCGTGGCCCGGGTCATCGAGTACCAGTTCGGCGACGCCATGTTCGACTTCTTGTCGCCCTGGCGGACCGAGCAGCGCCGCAACCTCGAGGAAGCCCTCCGTCGGCACCTCACCGAACCCAGCCTGGGCCGCGTCCGCACCTACCTCGACGTCTTCGAGGGGCCGGTCCTGGACGACCTGCGGAGGTGGCAAGAGCAATGCCGGAAGATTTCCTGACCATCGTCCGCCAGCTCGAGGACGCCGCCGCCTACGACGGTCCCTGGAGGCCCCTGCGCGAGGAGGCCGGCCTGCTGCGCGAACGCGTGCGCGAGCTGCGCGAGCGGGAGAAGCGCCTCGACGATCTGCTGGTGGTGGCCCTGGTGGGAGGCTCGGGCGTGGGCAAGTCGACCGTGCTCAATGCCATCGCCGGCGACGAACTGGCGCCCACGTCGGAATTTCGCCCCTGCACCTCTGTCCCCACGGTCTACTACCCGCCCGGCGCCCGCCTCGACTTTCCCCACGAGGCCTGGCGGCGCGTCAGCGGTTCGGCCCTCGAACACCTGGTGATCATCGACACGCCCGACTCCGACACGGTGGTGCGCGAACACCGCGCCATCGTCCAGGATGCCCTGGCCCAGTCCGACCTCATCGTCATCTGCGGGAGCCCCGAGAAATACCTCGACGAGGCCACCTGGTCCCTCCTGCGGCCGCTGCGGGGCGAACGGACCCTGGTCTGCGTCGAGACCAAGGCCCGGGGCGATTCCGACAACATCCGCGAACACTGGCTGCGGCGTCTCTCCGAGCAGGGCTTCCGCATCGCGGCCTACTTCCGCGTCAACGCCCTCCACACCTTCGACCGCAAGCTCCAGGGCCGCAACGAGCCCGATCCCGAGGAGTTCGACTGGCCCCGCTTCGAGGATTTTCTCCACCGCGAGCTTACCCGCGAACGGATCCAGCGGATCAAGCGGTCGAACACGGTGGGGCTCCTGCGCAAATCGGTGGCCCGCGTCTACGAGCGCATCGCCCGCCGCGCCGACGAGCTCGACGCGTTGGCGCGGCGCCTCGAAGAGCTGGATCAGGAAGTGACCCGCGGCGCCTACGAGATCCTCGCCCGGCGCGTATTCGCCGAGCCCTACCTGTGGGCCCACGCCCAGGATCACGAGGTGGCCATCCGGGCCAAGGGAATTGTGGGCGGGTTCTACAAGATTCTGGTGGGGATTCGGAACCTTCCCGCCCGGATTGCGGGAGGTTGGACGCGGTTCGGCGCGGGGGCGGGGCGGCCGGCCGTGGACCTGCTCGCGGACCGGAGGGTCCTCGAGAGCGATTCCCTGCTTAGCCCGCCCGAGATCAAGGCCCTCTACAACCACCGTCAGAGCGAACTGGCCCTCGACTTCGCCAAGGCGGGTTTCGAGCTGGCGCCCGACGGGAAAGGGTTTGCCGACTTCGAGCGGCGCCTGAGGGAACGGGCCACCGAAGTCCTGCGGGGACCCGCCCGGGACCGCCTCGTCCGGAGGGCCCGGCTCCTCACGAGCTGGCCCGTCACCCTGGCCGCCGACGCCGTGCCCCTGGCCTTCCTGGCCTACTCCGCCTATCTCCTGGTCAGGCAATATCTGGAGCAGATCGTTCCCCCGGGGATGGCGTTCGTTCAGGCGGCTTTGGTCTTTGCCGTACTGATGGGCACCGAATTGCTCGCCCTGTCGCTGGCGTCCCGTCTGTCGGCGTGGTCGGCGCGGCAGGGAGCCCTGCGCGATCTGCGGGCCGCCCTGTCCACCCACGGGGAAGCCTTTAACCCCGAGCGCACGGCGCTCGCTCAAACCCGGGCCCTCGCCAGAGCTTTAGAAAGGCTTGAGGGCGCCGTCGCTCGGGTCACCCAAGGGTAGTAAGAAAGATCCCGCCGCTCGTGGAGAAGCCGTCGGATCCGTGCGCAGTCCGCGGCCTAGGCGCACGACGCCATCGACTTCAACCGCTCGATGCACTCCGACGCCACGCCCTTGTGCGCGCCCGTGCGTGCGTCGACGCCGGAAAGAAGGGCCTCCAACAGCTCGATCGCCTCTTCAAAAAGGTCGATGTCGTCGGCACGCAGCCCCCGTCGCGTCGTGTGCAGACCGTGAAGCGCCCTCTCCACTTCCTGGGCCGACCGGCTGATCCGGATCAGGCCCACCGTCGCGGTGATGCGGCTCAGCCGGTGCAGGCATGCGTCCAGCTCCCGGACGGCCCGCTCGTTGTGCGGCGCCACGCGCAGGAGCGCCAGCGGAATTCGGGCATGGTCCACGGCCTCCAGCGCCGTCGCCACGCCGGCACGCATCACGTCTTCGTCAAATAAGGACGGCATATCGTGTCCTCCCCAAAAAACGCCTCAAAGGGCGACGACCGGCCCGTTCTTGAGGCGATTCGACAGCCGGTGAAGCATCGTGTCGGGGTTCCCTTCGCGGGGAACGCCCGCCAGACGCACGTATCGGCCCTGCCGCTGCATCGCCACGTGGTACGACACCAGCGCGCCCAGCAGCCACAGCGGAACCTCCTGCGCCCGCGTCACTTCGACCACCCAGCCCGAGGTCTCGGGCGTCTCGTCGAAGGTCCGTTCCAGCGACTCCAGCGTCGCCGTCGGGTCCGACGCCGCCTCCTCGGCGTCCAGCCGCACCACGGTCTCGCCCGCATCGGTCCTCGGAGCGGCCATGCCCTCCACAAGGGGGTCGTTCAGCAGGTTCTCCGGCGTGAAATGCTGCAACCGCTGCGACACGGCGTCCCGCATCCACGGGAACTCGATCACCATGGCGATGGTGTCGGCGTAAAGCAGCACCGTATCGACGTACAGGACAATGTGGGCGCACATGTCGCAGAGCACCTCGAGGCTCCGGTTCAATTGTTCCGGACCCTCCTCCTCCGCGGCCTCGATGAGGCTCTCCATATGCGACGAAAGGTGGGTGACCTTCGGGAAACCGGCCTGCCGGCTCGACTGGGTCAGCATCCGCGCTTCGTGCAGCGCTTCGCGCAGGCGCTCTCCGTTGCCCGCCTTCACCGCCAGCAGGTGGTTCACGATGGCCTTTACGGTCTCGCGACATTCGAGGATGAACGGCTCTACGGCTTCCACAGTGGTTCGTGGGGTTCGCATCATTGACTCCTTGCCCGGCGCATTTCTGCGCCAAAATCGAACCGGTGCGCACGACCTCACCGCGGCCCGAACTCGGGGACGTACACCCGGCTGCCGACCGGGGGCCCGTTCCCGTCTTGCCCTTCTCCGTTCCTTCAAAACGGAAAAGGCACAACCAAGACCATCCGTCCAAGAAGATGGCTTTGGCTGTGCCTTCGACTTGCAGGCCCGAAGCCTGCACGCCAAGACGACCCACCCCTGTGTGTGGGCCCTTGCGATATTATCGCCCTACGGAACTGCTCAGGACTTCTTGTTACCCGCCTTTTTCTACGGGCGTCAGTATATCAGCTCCGCGATTCCTTTACAAGCTCTTCCAGCTCTTTTCGCAGTTCGCCCAAATCTTTCGATTTAAACGCGGTTTTCGTCTTCTCCAGAACGGCGATGGTCTTCTCCAGGGCCGCCAGGAGCTTCGTCGGACCCGGCGATCCGGACGGGACTTCCACCTCCATGAGGTCCCGCTGGCCCGCCGCGGCCCCCATCAGCCGCTGCAGATCCGACAGGGAATCCACGATGTTCCGCACGTGGAGGGTCATGAAGGCCTCGACGGGTGCGGAGGCCGCGCCTTCCACCGGTGTCCGCATCAACTGTTCGATCTGTCCCAGGTCCTGCGTATAGCTTTCGATGCGCTCGCGGGTGCGGCGGATAAGCCGGTAGGCGCGGGTAAGTTCGGTGTGGGTTCGGACGTGGCCCAGGAGCTCCTCGATGTCGATGGGCTTGACCATATACGCCGCCACCGGCAACTGGACGGATTGGATGGCCGACCGCAGCGAGGGGTATCCCGTCACCAGGATTACGGGAAGTCCCGGGGCCACCTCGGGCAACTTGTGCACCAGCTCGAGCTCGGGGTTGCCGGGCATCTTGATGTCCGCGATGAGGAGGTCGTATTCGTTGCCGTGAAGCAGTTCGAGAGCGGCGTCGGCGTCGAGCACGCAATCGCACTCGAAGCCTTCCCGACGCAGCAGATCGGCCGTCGAGTGGAGGAATATCTCCTCGTCGTCCGCTATGAGAACCCGTCCCTGGTGTTCCATCCCGAGCTTCCTCGGCCTTGTCCAAGGCCCTCAAGTGCAAAGATACGAAATTCGATGTCTGTAATACAACCGGCTCCAGGCCCGGGGCGTTCTGTCCGGTTGGGATGGGCCATATGCGGATAGTGCGTCGATTCGCCAATAAAGATCTCTGTTGACAACGACGATATCCCTTGCTATACTCCGTGCGACACGTGGGGTGTCGGGGGGCCAATCCGCCTGAAATCGGGTTGTCCTGCCCAAGCGGCCCATCAGGGTTTAGACGAGACTCGACCATCATCAATGGCCTCACTTCGGAGACGAAAGGAGGGATGCACGCGTCGGTAGACCATCTCCGAGGTCGTTGACACACGATGTTCCCGATAGATAAACGGGTAAACCCATTCGGCGCGGGACGACACGAATCCCGCCATACCGCGGATGGGTTCAACAGAACTCTAGGCTTCCTTGAAACGGATTCAAGGGGGCGCAAGGAGAGTACGCAAGATGCGTAAAGCATTGCTTGTGTTTGCTGCTGCGATGCTGGTGGCGGTTCCCGCCATGGCGGAGCTGCAGAACGTTATCGTGGGTGGGGAAGTCCGCATCCGCGCTAACTACTATATGTCGACCTTCGGGGACACCCCCGAGATTCGCTGGCCCGGAGCGTTCCTTCCGGCTCGTCCCATCGGCTTGCACATCGGCCTTCCGGCCGGTCAGCCCTTTGCGGGCGTGTTTGGCGGGTTCGGCAACTCCGTCGTGAGCAACTACGACTGGAACGACAAGGGCAACGACCTTGACTTTGTCGAGTCCCGCGTACGCCTCAACGTGGCGGCCGATTTCACCGATGAAGTCAGCGCCTTCATCGAAATCGACAGCTACGATTGGTGGGGCGAGGACTTCCGGTCCGACTACATCACGGGCACCGACTTCGCCGCGGACAGCGACGACGACGTCGAGATCTACCAGGCCTACATCCAGGCCGGCGAGATGTGGGGAACCCCCTTCCGGGTTCGCATCGGCCGCCAGGAGCTGAGCTTCGGTAGCGAATGGCTCGTCGGGACCAACGACACCAACTCGTTCTTCACGGGTCTGTCCTTCGACGGTATCCGCGCCACCTACGGCACCGACCTCTTCAGCATTGACGCCTTCGCGACCAAGCTGAACGAAGTCGGCAGCTTCGAAGAAGACGGCGACACCGACTTCTACGGCGTCTATGCCACGTGGTCGGGCCTCGAAGACATCGCTCTGGATGCCTACTGGTTCTTCCTGCGCGATGCCCGTTCCCTGAACGACACCAACCTCACCTGGTTCGGCGAGTGGCTCGAGAACGCCCTGGGTCTCGATGACTACGATCCGACCACCCTGCACACCGTTGGCCTCCGCGGAGCCGGCACAATCGGTGCCTTTGATTTCGAACTCGAGGGTGCGTACCAGTTTGGTGACGCCGGTCAGTGGGGCTGGCAGTTTGCCCCGTTTGGCATCTACGGCGACGACGACGCCGAATTCGACGGCGCCTGGGCGGCCAACGTCGTGTTGGGTTACACCTTCGACATGACCTACCGGCCGCGCGTGTTCCTCTTCGGCGCCTACTTTGACGGCGAAGACGACCGCGACATCAGCCTCTTCGAGTGGCTGAATCCCTTTGACCGTCCGCAGTCCAGCGTCAGCTTCGTGCGCCTGTTCTCCAACTGGGAGTACAGCCAGTTCCTCGACCTCAACGGCAGCATGTCCAACTTCTGGACGGCCGGTCTCGGCGTGTCCGCCATGCCGACCGAAAGCCTGCAGGTCGTGCTGAAGGGCCAGTACCTCCAGGCTGTCGAAGCGTGGGATGCCCCGCGCTACGTCAAGCTGGGCCGCTACCGCCTGCCGATCAACCCGGCATGGAGCTGGTGGACCCAGGAGAACGATGACACCCTCGGTGTCGAGGCCGAACTCAGCGCCACCTACAACTACAGCGAAGACCTCGTCTTCGAAGCCGGTTGGGCGCACCTGTTCCTCGACGACGGTCTGGAAGAAGGCAACTTCACCCAGGCCAACGGCCTCCTGTTCGACGGCGGCACGGGCGACGAAGACGCCGACTACGTCTATCTCGAGACCCGTCTGTCCTTCTAAGGCTACGGCCTGAGACGTACTCCTCAGCGCCCCTGCGGGAACCCCGCAGGGGCGCTTCTCATTTCGGGGGGATGAAGAGGCCGCGATTCGGCCCGGCCACGGACCTCGACCCTTCCACACAATACCATTGGTCTGCGAAAATTCCCCGAAGGGGACAGATACGTAGCGCGTCGACCTGACCAATAACTCGACCGTTCCGCGTTCCCCAGCCGCCCGTTGGAAATTCCCCGAAGGGGATACATACGTTAGCCCAGGGTCAGCGAGCGCCAGCGAGCGCCACCCTGGGATCAGGACCACCCCCACCCTTCTTTTCCCCGAAGGGGATACATACGTAGGGATATAGGTCAACCATTAGGCAGAGCCGTTCCGCCGCGGACATCCGCCCCACCGGTCGTAGCGCTACGAGGATTGCGCGCAACGGGGTCGTGAGGTTGCCCCTACCCGTCATTGCGAGGAGCGATCGCATGTGCAAACGCTTGCGGCAGGGGGATTTGCAGCGATCCAACCCATGCCGTCCGTGAGCGCCCCCACATAAGCGACGCGGCAATCTCACATAAGCCTCTGACTCAAACCCGAAGGCATCCCATAGGTAAAGATTGCCGCGTCGCTCTACGTGGGCGCCCACAGACAGCCTGGGTAGATCCAACGTAAACCCCGTCCTTCGTATGGACTCCACGGAGGGCCGCTCCTACTCCGAAAACGCGGCTTGAATCTACGAGAACTGCTGATACTGCAGCGCGAT
>CAYVOE010000063.1:0-16190 GCA_964452795.1 uncultured Nitrospiraceae bacterium | reverse complement strand
CAAATATACCAAGGGATCTATTAAATCTGCGGTTCAAAACACAGTTGCACCACGCTGGGCTTCGGGAGGGTTACCCTTTGGGTGTCGAACCCCCGCCCGCCGCACATGGTGCATCGCAAGTTTACGGCTACCGGTGCGCTGTCGCTGGGTTCCATGGCCATCTCCTCGATCTATGCGACGTGCAATCAAGCGGCATTTCTCTATGGCTAAGGCAAAACCGAACAAACCGATGTCTGGGGCGAGGAATCCGCCCTTGGCTCATGAAGGTCGCCGCGTCGTCTCCGCTCGGGCCCCGCTGCTCGCAACAACGAGCGACCGGACCTCGGGCGCTATTTCAGCAGCGCCTCGACGATCTCCGAGGCCCGAGCGATGGCCTGGGGGAGGTTCTCGGGGTTCTTGCCGCCGGCCTGGGCCATGTCGGGCTTGCCGCCCCCGCCTCCGCCCACGATGGGCGCGAGCTGCTTGACGATGTCGCCGGCCTTGATGCGATCCACGAGGTCCTTCGACACCGACACGCACAGGGCCGCCTTGCCCTCCGCGGCGGCGCCCAGGACCACCACGCCGGAGTTGAACTTCTCCCGCACCTTGTCGAGGACGAGGCGCAGGCCCGCCGCGTCCTGGCCGGGCACCTCCGCGGCAAGGAGCTTGATCCCGTCCACGTCGCGCACCTGCGACAGGTAGTCCGTGCCGCCGCCCGTGGCCGCGGCCTGCTTCCACTTGTCGACCTCGCGATGGAGCCGCTTGTTTTCCTCCACGAGGGCGTGGAGCCGGTCCACCAGCTTGTCGGGGCTGACGTTGAACATCTGGGCCGCCGACACGAGATGGCGTTCGCGGTCCTGGATGTATTCGATGCATTTCTCGCCGCACACCGCTTCGATGCGGCGCACGCCCGACGCAATGGACGACTCGCCGGTGATCTTGAAGGCCCCGATGACGCCGGTCCGGGGCACGTGGGTGCCGCCGCAGAGCTCCATGCTGACGTCGCCGGCGCAGACCACGCGCACCTCGTCGGCGTACTTCTCGCCGAACAGGGCCATGGCGCCTTTGGCCTTGGCCTCCTCGAGGGGCATGAACTCGATGCGGACCGGGTGGTCCTCCTGGATATGGGCGTTCACGATGCGCTCGATGTCGCGCAGGCGTTCGGCGTCGATGGCTTCGAAATGGGTGAAGTCGAAGCGGAGCCGCTCGGGCGACACCAGCGATCCCGCCTGGTAGACGTGATCGCCCAGGGCCTCGCGCAGCGCCGCCTGCAGCAGGTGGGTGGCCGTGTGGTGCTTCATGGTGGCGGACCGCGCCTCTTCGTCGACCCGGGCGCGGACTTCGTCGTTCACGCGCAGCGTGCCCCGGGTCACCTTCACCTTGTGGACCGGGAACTTCGGCAGGGGCGCCCGGGTGTCCAGGACGCGGGCGTCGCCTTCCGACGTGGTGAGGACGCCCACGTCGCCGATCTGGCCGCCCGATTCCGCGTAGAAGGGCGTCGTGTTCAAGACCACTTCGCCTTCCTCGCCTTCCGCCAGAGCGTCGACGCGCTCGCTTCCCTTCACGATGGCGAGGACGACGGCGTCGCGCTCGAGGGTCTCATAGCCCACGAACTCGAGGTCGCCCAATTCGTCGCGGATCACGCGGAACACGGGCGCGATGGCCTCTTCGCCGCTGCCCGCCCAGTGGCTGCGGCCCTGTTCCCGCTGATGGGTCATGGCCGCCTGGAAGCCTTCGCGATCAATCTTGTATCCCCGGTCCTCGGCGATGTCCGTGGCGAGGTCGAGGGGGAAACCGTAGGTGTCGTGGAGGCGGAAGAGGTCCGCGCCGGGCACAGTGGTCTCACCGGTTTTCTCGAGGCGCTCGAAGATCTCGTCGAGGAGGTTCATGCCCCGCGCCAGGGTGCTGGCGAACCGCTCTTCTTCCGTGAGAATGATCTTTTCGATCTGGAGCCGCTTTTCGACCAGTTCCGGATAGTGGTGGCCCATGATGTCCACCACGGTCCCCACCACCTGATGCAGGAAGGGCCGTTCGAGGCCCAGCTCCCGTCCGAACCGGGCCGCCCGCCGCAGGAGTCGCCGCTCGACGTAGCCGCGGCCTTCGTTCGACGGCAGGATGCCGTCGGCGATCATGAACGACAGGGCCCGGGCGTGGTCGGCGATCACGCGAAAGGGCACGGGGTTGTCCGCGTACTTGACCCCGGCGATGCCCTGGGTCGTCTCGATGATGGGGAAGACGCCGTCGGTGTCGAAAACCGTTTCCTTGTCCTGGAGCAGGGCCGCCAGGCGCTCCAGCCCCATGCCCGTGTCGATGCCGCGATTCTTCAGCGGCAGCCACGACCCGTCGGGCTGCTGGTCATACTGGGGGAACACCAGGTTCCAGAATTCCATGAACCGCTCGCAGCGGTCGCAGCCGGGCCCGCAGTCCGGCTCTCCGCAGCCCTGGTCTTCGCCGCGGTCGATGTGCAGCTCCGAACAGGGACCACACGCCCCCGTGTCGCCCGCGGGACCCCAGAAGTTGTCCTTCTTGCCGAGGCGCACGATGCGCCCCTCGGGCAGGCCGATCTCCTTGTTCCAGATGTCGTGGGCCTCGTCGTCTTCCTCGTACACCGACACCCAGATCCGGTTGGGGTCGAGCTTGATGACGTCGTTGCAGAATTCCCAGGCCCAGGCGATGGCTTCGCGTTTGAAGTAGTCGCCGAAGGAGAAATTGCCCAGCATCTCGAAGAAGGTCAGGTGACGCGCGGTCTTGCCCACTTCGTCGAGGTCGTTGGCCTTGCCCCCGGCCCGCAGGCATTTTTGCGACGTGGTGGCCCGGCGATAGGGCACCGGCACCTCGCCGGAGTAATAGGGCTTGAACTGAACCATGCCGGCGCTGGTGAACAGCAGCGTGGGGTCGTTGCTCGGCACCAGCCGGTCGCTGCGCTCGACGACATGGTCGCGCTGACGGAAGAATTCCAGGAAATTGGAGCGGATTTCGTCACTGGTCACGGGTGGTCTCTCCCAGGGCCGTCGGAGCAAAAAACGGGGTTGCGGCCTATCCGGACAGTCTTACCAGAAAGGGTCCGCCAAATCAACGCCATCCCCTCTTCTGAACGCCGATCCGGGCGGCGAGGAAACCCCGTGGGGACGGGAAAAGGGGTTGACAGCGGCCTCGGACGCCGGTATCCTGCCCGCCTGCTGCCGGCACGCCGCCGGTTCGATTCAGAAACGTAATCCGTCGCATCGGAGACCTTCTTCCATGTCCCAAGACGCCCGCCCCCTCGTCGCTGTCATCATGGGCAGCAAGTCCGATTGGGAGACCATGCGCCACGCCGCCGAGACCCTCAACGACTTCGGCGTGAGTTGTGAATGCCGGGTCCTTTCGGCCCACCGCACGCCCGGTCCGCTGATGGAATACATCGCGGGCGCCGAGGAGCGGGGGACGGAGGTGGTGATCGCGGGCGCGGGCGGGGCGGCCCACCTGCCGGGAGTCATTGCGGCCCTGACGTTGATGCCGGTGTTGGGCGTGCCGATCGAGAGCGCGTCATTGAAGGGGCTCGACTCGCTGCTGTCCATCGTGCAGATGCCGGCGGGCATCCCGGTGGGGACGCTGGCCATCGGGAAGGCCGGCGCCACCAACGCGGCCCTCATGGCGGTGGCGATCCTGGCCCGCAGCCGGCCGGAACTGCGCGAGAAGCTCCAGGAGTACCGCGACGAGCGCGCCCGCAAGGTCCTGAACGAGACCCTTCCCTGAATTCCTTCCGGCTCGCCCTCTATCGCCAGACAGCGACGGCGAGGGCGGCCACCAGCACCATTCCGGCGGCGCCGAGGGCCCATCGAGAGGTTTTCACGTCGGGCCGGGTCCGGCCAGGACGCCCCAGGTCCGCAGGATCTCGTAGAGCACCACCCCGAAGGCGGTGGCCACGTTGATGGTGTTCTTGTGGCCGTACATGGGAATCTGGACCACGGCGTCGCACTCCGCCAGCACTTCGGGGCGGATGCCCCGGATCTCGTGGCCGAAGACGATGGCGGCGGGGCGGGGCCAGGGGAACTCGTACAAGGAGGCGGCGCCCTCGACCACTTCCACGGCCACCACGGGAATCGACCGGGTTTGAAGCACGGCCAGGGCGTCGAAGGTGCTGCGATGATAGGTCCACGGCACGTAATCCAGGGCGCCGAGGGCCGTCTTCTCGAGCTTCTCGTTGGGCGGATAGGCCGTCATGCCGCACAGGTGGATGTGCTCGACGAGCCCGGCGTCGGAGGTGCGGAATATGGAGCCCACGTTGAACGCGCTGCGCAGGTTGTCGAGGACCACGTGTACGGGGTTGCGCGGGACCGAGGCCGGTCCCGGAGACGGATGGAGCGCGTCGGACGTCGTGGATGCCATGAGAGTCGTTTGTTGTCCGTTATCGTTCGTGTGTCGTTCGGGACGGGCGGGGCGGCGCGGCTCGCTCCTTCGTTCGCAATGACGGGATCCATCTGTTACAATCCCGTGTTGCCACCCGGCGGATTCCTCCGCCGGCCCCGGTACGTGTAACTGTTTCCATAGCATAGGTTTCGGCAAACGGTGAGGCCGAGATGGGCGTATTCTCTTCGCAGATATCGACCAAGACCCTGGTGCCCTTGTGCCGCCAGCTGGCCACGGCGGACCAGGCCGGCATCCCCATCGTACGAACCCTGGAACTGGTCGGCAGCCAGTTCAAAGACAAGAGGGTACGCGAAGTCCTCGCCGAGATCCAGGGTCAGATCCAGCGCGGCTCCACTCTGGCCGACGCCGCCCGGTCCCAGTCGAAATACCTGCCCCGGTTCTTCGTCGAGCTCCTGGCCACGGGAGAGAAGGGGGGACGTCTCGACATCTCCCTGCGCGAACTGGCCGACTATTACGAAGACCGGCTGAGCATCCAGCGCCAGGCCATCAGCATGCTCACGCTGCCGGCCCTCGAGGTGGTGGCGGCGTGGTTCCTGGGCAGCTTCGCCCTCATGCTGATCAACCGCGTTCTCGGCCAGTTCCAGGCCGGCAACTCGCAGCGCTTCGATTTCGGCACCTTCCTGCGCGACTACGGCATTTTTCAGGGGCAGGCGCTCCTGGTGGCGGCGGTCATATTTGCCGGGTGCGTGGTGCTTTCGCGCATGGGCCTGCTCAAGTGGGTCTGGGGCTTCATCGCCACCCACGTCTGGCCCGTGGCCGGCGTCACGCGCCGTTTCGCCTTTGCCCGGTTCTATCGGAGCCTGTCGCTGCTGCTGGGGGCCGGGATCAACGTCATCAAGAGCGTCGAGAGCTCGGCGGCCGTCATGGCCAACCCTTACCTCGAGCGCGACATGCTCCAGGCCATACCGCTGCTGAAAAGCGGCCGCACGATGTACGAGGCCTTCGCCCCGTCGAAGTACATGGCGCCCGTCGACAGGGAACGGATCTTCGTGGGGGAGACCTCCGGGTCCCTCGAGGCCAGCCTGCAGCAGGCGGCCACGGCGAACCTCGAACAGGCCAGCCACAGCTCTCGCCGGTTGGTTACGGTGTTTACCATGCTGATCGCCTTGGGGGCGATGTTCACCATCGGCGCTTTCATAATCATGTTCTACGCCAGGCTTTACGGAGGGATGATGGATGGACTCGGAATTTAGGGACGACATGGCCGTCGAAGAGGAGCCGCGCGATTATACCAAGGCGATCTGGCTGGGCATTCTGGGTTTCGCGGCTTTGATGCTGGCTGCCCTGTGGTTCTTCACCGACGAGGGCGCTCCTCCCGTGTCGCGGGTCCGTGCCGAGCACATCCTGATCTCCGCGCAGATGAACGACGCCGTTGACCGCCAGCGGGCCCTCGAGCTTGCCAAGGAGCTGCGGGAACGAATCCTCCGGGGAGAGGATTTCGCGACCCTCGCGCGGGAGTACTCCAACGACCCCGGCAGCAGCCAGCGCGGCGGCGATCTGGGCTACCAGATCCGGGGTACCTTCGAAGACCCCTTTGAAGACTACGTGTGGGACCCCAAGAAGGAGCCCGGGAAGGTCTACGAACTCGTGCGCACCGGCCGGGGCTACCACATCATCCGCATCATCGACCGCCAGTACTCCGCCGCCGACAAGTACGAGTTGGACCGCCAACGGGCTCGGGAAGCGGAAAAGGGCGCCGAATAGGGGCGGGATCCGGCTTTTCCGCCGGATTCGGTTCAGGTCTGAGGGATAGCGGCTTGGCCGTCCCGGCCACGTACGATCTTTGTGTCTTGGGCGAGACGCCCGAGACGCCTCCCAGGGCAGATACGTCTTTCCTACTCCGGACGCTCCGGCTCGTGGGACAGGAGGTCGCGGAGCTCGTCCTCGCTGTGGTAGCCCATGGCCCGGATCGCGACTTTCCCGTCGCGCAGCACCATCAGCGTCGGTATGGCCTGCACGCCGTGTTCCCGCGAGAGGGACTCGTTGCGGTCCACGTTTACCACGGCCACGCGATGGCCCGCGCGGGCGAGGGCGTTGACACCGGGCGCGGTCTGACGGCAGGGCGGGCACCAATCGGCATAGAAGGCCACGAGCACGGGCTCTTCCGTCGATTCGGTGCGGAGCCGCTCGAAGTCGGCGGGCGCCGTTACGGGAACGACCTCCTCGGCCCAGACCAGCGACGCCCCGCCGCTTGCGCCCGCGAAGACCCAGCCGACGACCCCGCCGGCGATGGCGATCGCCACGCGGGCCCAATGGGGGTCCCGGCCGGGTGCGGTGGGCAGGAAAATCACCGCGGCCGTGTATCCGATGAGGACGCCTGCGAGTACGGCGAGATATGTCACCATGGCAAGTCTTTCTTCGCCCTGTCCGGGGAAAACCTCCGTCTTGTGGGAACCGAAAAGAAAGGAAACGGGGGCAGCGGCACTGCCCCCGAGAGAAATCGTTGGCGCTGGGTGGTGTCAGCCGACCTGGGCGTCGATGGCCCGGGCCAGCTCGGCCTTCGAGGTCACACCGACAAACCGGCTCTTCACCTCGCCGTCCTTGACCACCAGGAAGGTGGGGATGCTGGACACGTTGAACTTGGTCGCCAGATCCTGCTCGTTGTCGACGTTCACCTTGGCAATCGTCGCCTTCCCGGCGTATTGACTCGCCAGCTCGTCGATCACCGGCGTCATCATGCGGCACGGTCCGCACCACTCCGCCCAGAAATCGATCAACGTGACGCCGCTGGCCACGGTGGTGTCGAAGTTCGAGGCGGTCAATTCGGTAGCGTTGCTCATGGATGCTCCTCCATTTCCAAAGGGGTCAACAGGCCGGGTTGGCCCGCTTGTCGCTATTCAATCCAGACCTAACATCAACAGACACGGGCTACCCGCCCATTCCCGGACCGTCGCCGCGAGAATTCCCGGCTCGGTGGGCCATTATACGCGACGGGTTTCGGGTCTTCCACGAGGCGAGCCGGAGGAAAGGGGGAGGGGGCACGGAGTTCTTATGCGCTTCGTTCAAGTCATTTCGATGGCAGCTATCAGGACTTATTTCGCGAGAAACAGTTCCTGATATATCCCTTCAACCTTCGCTCGAACGGAAGTCCTCGGACAATATCGGTGTCTTCCGGAACCTCTAATCTGTTATTTTCAGGTTATTTTTCAGGTCTACGGCGTTATCGGGCGATGCCGGCGTCGGATCCTTTTCGCTTGACAAGCCCGATTTGTTGAAGTACAATCAAGAAAATTTTCCTTATTGTGCGGCCTAAGAAGGAGGCGGAAATGATGACCACGGAGCGCCCGGCCTACATCCCCGAGCCGACCTTGCGGCGCCTGCCGACTTACCACCACCTGCTGGTGGCCCTGGCGGACGAGGGGATGGAATCCATTTCGTGCAGCGTGATCGGGCGGATGCTGAGCCTGGACCCTACGCAGGTCCGGAAAGACATCGCCCTGACGGGCATCGAGGGGAAGCCCAAGGTGGGGTACGACCTGCACGAGCTCATCGGGTCCATCGAGACCTTTCTGGGGTGGAACGACACGAAACAGGCCTTTCTCGCCGGGGTGGGGCACATGGGGCAGGCGCTGCTGGGGTACCAGCAGTTCAACCGGTATGGAATCGAGATCGTGGCGGCCTTTGACGTGGATCCGGAGAAGGTGGGGAAGACCTTCCACGGCCGCGATGTGCTGCCGCTCGAGAAGCTGGCGAGCCTGGCGCGGCGGATGCACATCCACATCGGGATCATCTGCGCGCCCAAGGACGCGGCGCAGTACGTGGCCGACCAGATGGTGGCCGGGGGGATCCGGGGGATTTGGAACTTCGCGCCGGTGTCGCTGAACGTGGCGCCGGGCGTGATCGTGGAAGACGTGGACCTGTATTCGTCGCTGTCGGTGTTGTCGAACCGGCTCGCGGCGGCTTCGACGACGGCATAGGGCGCCTTACTTCCGCAAACCGGGGAATTCGCAGCAGCTAAAGGGAACCAGTCATGGCAGTAGTGCAGGACAGATCCGTCTCCAAGGGGCATCCGTTTGAAGCCCTGTGCGGTATTCTGGAGCGGTATAACTATAACCCCAGCAAGCTCATACCGATTCTGCAGGCCATCCAGAACGAGTATCGGTACCTGCCGGAAGACGTGCTGACCTATACGGCGACGGCGCTGGGGCTTTCGCCCGCGCAGGTCTACGGCGTGGCGAGCTTCTACGCCCATTTCACGCTCAAGCCCAAGGGCAAGTACGTGCTGCGGCTCTGCGACGGCACGGCGTGTCACGTCAAGGGGACGCCGCCCATTCTGGCGGCGGTGCGCGAGTGCCTGGACCTGGCGCCGGGCAAGGACACGACGCCCGACATGCTCTTCACCGTCGAGACCGTGTCGTGCCTGGGGGCCTGCGGGCTGGCGCCGGTGATGACCATCAACGAGGAAGTCCACGGCCAGCTCACGCCGGACGACGCCGTCGCCATCGTCGAAGCTATCCGGGAACAGGAGGGGATGTGATGATCGCCCAGACCATCGATCTGGAAGCCGAAGCCCGGCGGTACGCGGAAGCCGAGCGGACCCGCACGCGGCGGGTGATCATCTGTGCCGGCACCGGCTGCGTGGCGAACGGGGCGCTCAAGGTGCGCAACGCCTTCCTGCGGGAGATCGCGGCCCGGGGCCTGCCGGTCGAGACCGTGCTGCGCCTGGAAGGCGGGGACGACCCCGAGCCGGCGGAAGGCAACGGCCGGTCCGCGGTGCGCGTCACCAAGAGCGGATGCCAGGGCTTCTGCCAGATGGGGCCGCTGGTGACCGTCGAGCCCGACGGGCTGCTCTACGTGCGGGTGAAGCCCGACGACGTGGCGGAGATCGTGCGCGAGACCCTGATGCTGCGGGAGCCGGTGACGCGCCTGCTCTACACCGACCCCGGCACGGGCCGGCGCTGCCACGGCACGGCGGACATCGACTTCTACCGGCGGCAGCGGCGCACCGTGCTGAAGGAGTGCGGCCGCCTTGACCCCGAGTGCATCAGCGAGTACATCGCCCACGGCGGCTACTTCGCGGCGCGCAGGGCCTATGCGGAGATGGACGCCGAGGCGGTGTGCCGCGAAGTGCTGGAATCGGGCCTGCGGGGGCGCGGCGGCGGAGGCTTCCCCACCGGAAAGAAGTGGGAACTGACCCGGCGGCAGCCCGGTGACAAGAAGTACGTGATCTGCAACGGCGACGAAGGCGACCCCGGGGCCTTCATGGATCGCAGCGTGATGGAGGGCAACCCCCACAGCGTCATCGAGGGCATGATGATCGCCGCCCGGGCGGTGGGCGCCGACGAAGGCTACGTATACGTGCGCGCCGAGTATCCCCTGGCCGTCGAACGGGTCCGCAAGGCCGTGGAAGACGCCGAGGCGGCGGGCATCCTGGGCGACGACGTCTTCGGCAGCGGCCTGAGCTTCCGGGTCCACGTGATGGAGGGGGCGGGCGCCTTCGTGTGCGGCGAGGAGACGGCGCTGATGCGGTCGATCGAAGGCAGCCGGGGCATGCCGTCGCCCAAGCCGCCGTTCCCGGCCCAGAGCGGCCTGTGGGGCCAGCCCACGGTGATCAACAACGTGGAGACCCTGGCCATGGTGCCCATCGTGCTGCGCCGCGGCGCGGCCGAGTTCCGTACCGTGGGCACCGAGGGGTCGCCCGGCACCAAGACCTTCGCCCTCACGGGCCACGTGGTGAACACGGGGCTCATCGAGGTGCCCTTCGGCACGACCCTGCGCGAGATCATCTTCAACATCGGCGGGGGCGTCACGGACGACCGGGGCCGGGTCAGCACCGACGGGTTCAAGGCGGTGCAGATCGGCGGGCCTTCCGGCGGCTGCCTCACGAAGGACCATCTCGACCTTCCCCTCGACTTCGACTCCCTGCGCAGCGTGGGGGCCATGGTGGGCTCGGGCGGGCTCGTGGCCATGAACCAGCACACCTGCATGGTCAGCGTGGCCCGGTTCTTCATGCAGTTCACGCAGAACGAGTCCTGCGGCAAGTGCGTGCCCTGCCGAGAAGGCACCAAGCAGATGCTGGCGCTCCTGGACGACATCATCGAGGGCCGGGCCACGGGGGCGACCCTGGACCTGCTCGAAAAACTGGCGCGGACCGTGCAGCGGGCTTCGCTGTGCGGCCTGGGCAAGACGGCGCCGAATCCGGTTCTGTCCACCCTGCGCCATTTCCGCGACGAGTACGAGGCCCACGTCTTCGACAAGACCTGTCCCACGGGTCAGTGCAAGGCCCTGGCGGCGTACCGGATCGATGCGGAGGTCTGCACGGGTTGCGGCAAGTGCAAGGCGGCCTGTGCCGTGGGCGCCATCACCGGCGAGGCGCGCCGGCCCCACGTCGTCGACAACGAGAAGTGCATCAAGTGCGGGGCCTGCATGACGGCCTGCACCTGGGAAGCGGTCGGAAGGGGATAGCATCATGGAAACCGGCAATTTCGTGAACATCGACGGACGGCAAGTCCCCATCGAAGGGGAAAAGAACCTGCTGGAAGTCATCCGCAAAGCGGGCATCGATATCCCCACGTTCTGCTACCACAGCGAACTGAGCACCTACGGCGCGTGCCGCCTGTGCATCGTGGACATCGAAGGCATGGGCATCGTCACCTCCTGTTCGACGGCGCCCCGACCCGGCATGGTGGTGAAGACCTACACGCCGGAGATCCGCGAGACCCGCAAGATGACGGTGGAGCTGCTCCTGGCGGACCACGACATGCAATGTCCCACCTGCGGCAAGAGCGGCGCCTGTCAGCTCCAGGATCTCGCGCGGCGCATGGGCATCCGGGAGATCCGGTTCAAGCCCACCCGCGAGCCCATGCCCGTGGACGACAGCAACCCCTCCCTGGTGCGCGACCCCAACCGCTGCGTGTTGTGCGGCGACTGCGTGCGAATGTGCCGTGAGGTCCAGGGGATCGCGGCCATCGACTTCGCCCACCGCGGCGCTCACGTCACGGTGACTCCCGCCTACGGCAAGAACCTGGAAGACGTGGACTGCGTGTTCTGCGGCCAGTGCGCTCGGGTCTGTCCCACGGGCGCCCTCACGCCCAAGCCGGAGATCGACGCCGTATGGAGCGCTTTGCACGACCCGCGCAAGGTCGTGGTGGCCCAGGTGGCTCCGGCCGTGCGGGTGGCCCTGGGCGAGAGTTTCGGTCTCGAGGCGGGCACGGTGACCATGGGGCAGATCGTGGCGGCCCTGCGCGACCTCGGATTCGACAAAGTTTACGATACCAGCTTCACCGCCGACCTCACCGTGTTCGAGGAGGCGACGGAATTCCTCGACCGAGCGGCCCGGGGCGTTCGGATGCCCCAGTTCACGTCCTGCTGCCCGGCGTGGGTGCGGTTTGCGGAACAGAATTATCCGAACCTGCTCGACAACCTGTCGACCTGCAAGTCGCCGCAGCAGATGTTCGGCGCTTTGGCCAGGGAACTCCTGGCCGCGGAGCTCGAGGTGGCCCGGGAAGACCTGGTGGTGGTGTCCATCATGCCCTGCACGGCCAAGAAGTACGAGGCGAGCCTCGACAAGTTCGCGCCCGACGGCATCCGCGACGTGGATCACGTGCTGACGACACAGGAACTGGCGCGGATGATCGTCGAGGCGGGGCTGGACTTCAATCGCCTCGATCCCGAGTCTCTCGACATGCCCTTCGGGTTCAAGACGGGCGCGGGCGTGCTGTTCGGCGCGTCCGGCGGCGTCAGCGAAGCGGTGTTGCGCTTTGCCGTCGAGAAGGTGGAAGGCAAGCGCCCCGCCTCCCTGGACTTCGTGCAGGTCCGGGGGGAGCAGGGCCTGCGGGAAACCCAAGTGGAACTGGGCGGCCGCACGTTGAAGCTGGCGGTGGTGCACGGCCTGGCGAACGCGCGGGCCGTGGCCGACCGGGTGGCCCGGGGCGAGTGCGACTACGACCTCATCGAGGTCATGGCCTGTCCGGGCGGGTGCGTGGGCGGGGCCGGACAGCCCGTGTCGCGCGACGGTGCGGCGCGCCGGAAACGGACCCAGGGCATCTACGCCAGCGACAAGCAGCTCGACGTGCATGCTTCTCAGGAAAACCCGTACATCCTGAAGCTCTACGAGGAGAGCCTCGGAGAGGTCGGAGGCGAGAAGGCCCATCGCCTGCTCCATACCCATTACCACGCGCGGCGCCGCCTGGCGGGCGAGGAAATGAGCCTCCACGTGGGCCGGAGCGTGGACCGGCTGCGGGTGACCGTCTGCGTGGGCACGAGCTGCCACGTCCGGGGCGCGCAGAAGATCCTGTCCGGCCTTATCAGCCACGTGGCCGACGAGGGCCTCGAGTCTTACGTCGACGTCAACGCCACCTTCTGCATGGAGCAGTGCGACCGCGGTCCCACGGTCACGGTCGGCAGCCGTGTGCTCAACCATTGCACCGTCGACCGGGCCCGCGAGGTAGTCGATGAAGAGGTGGCGAAGCTGCGGGACACGCTCACGGTGCGGCCGCGGCGGGCCAGTTTCACCACCCTCGCCGACTTCGAGGACCAGACGGTGGCGAGCCTGCTGCGTTACATCGAGACGCTGCAGCACGAGCGCGGGAACAAGAACGGGAACGGCCAGGCCTGTGCCGGCTGTACGGGCCCGGACACCGGCGGCCGCAGCCACCCGTAGGAGTTGAGGTAAACGCGGCTCCGCGGCGCGGGCGGAAAGCCCTTGTCGCGGGGCCGCGGATGGCAGTGCAGGAGCGAAATCATGGGGACTGTGGGGGGCGTACAACGGACGGGACAGATCGTATTCACCAACAAGGCCCGGTGCCGCGACTGCTACCGGTGCCTGCGGGCCTGTCCCGTCAAGGCGATCCGCGTGGTGGACGGCCAGGCCTTCGTCGATCCCGACCGGTGCATCGCCTGCGGCACCTGCATCCGCGAATGTCCCCAGGGGGCGAAGTCGTTTCGCAACGATGTGGAGCGGGCGGTCCAACTGCTGGCCGAGGGCGCGCCCGTGGCGGCGAGCGTGGCGCCGTCCTTCGTCGCCTACTTTCCTGTCGGACGCCGGGAACGCCTGCCCGAGGCCCTGCGTCGGCTCGGGTTCGCCCGCGTGTCGGAAACGGCCGTGGGCGCTTATGCCGTGGCCCGCGCCACCGCCGACATCGCCGCGCGCAACGGGTCGGCGTCCCATATCTGCAGCGCCTGCCCCGCGGCGGTGCGTTACATCGAACAGTACGAGCCCGATCTGGCGTCGCGGCTGGTGCCCGTGGTGTCGCCCATGATGGCCCACGCCCGCCGGCTCAAGGCCGAGCTGGGCCCCGGAGCGCGGGTGGTGTTCATCGGTCCCTGTGTGGCCAAGAAGGCGGAGGCCGAGCGAGAAGAGCTGGCGGGCACGGTGGACTGCGTGCTCACGTTTCCGGAACTGATGGAGTGGCTGGCCCGGGCCGAGGTAGACCTCGACGCCTGCGACCCGGGACCGTTCGACGACGCGCCCGCGGGCGACGCCCGGTACTTCCCTGTGCCCGGCGGGCTGGCCCGGACGGGGCGGCTTACCACGGACCTGCTGGCCACGGACTGCCTGGCCGTCAGCGGCATCGAAGACATCCGCGAAGCGCTCGAAAACCTGCGGGAAGGCGGCGCGGCCGTGGTCGAGCCCCTGTTCTGTCCCCAGGGCTGCGTCAACGGCCCCGGCATGACGGCCCGGTCGAGCATCTATCGCCGACGGGGCGAGGTCATTGATTACGCCGCCACGCACGAGGGGCGTGCACCCGACCCTCGCCTCGACGCGTTGGATCTGTGGGCCGAGTATGGAGCCGCGGACCCGTCGGAACCGGAGTTCTCCGAAGAGGAAATCCAGGCGGTCCTCGAGCGGACGGGCAAGGTCAATCCGGAGGACCAGCTCAACTGCGGCGCCTGCGGCTACGATTCCTGCCGTGAGAAGGCCGTCGCCGTGCTGCGGGGCATGGCGGTCCCCGATATGTGCCTTCCCCGGATGCGGCGCCTCGCGGAACAGCGGTCGGACCGGATCCTCGAAACCTCGCCCAACGGCGTGGTGGTCCTCGACGAACACCTGCGCGTGCTCCACATGAACGGCGCCTTCCGCCGCATGTTCCAGTGCACCGACGGCGTGCTCGGCAAGCGCATCTCCTATCTGATGGATCCGGAGCCCTTCGAGCGGCTGGCCCGCGACGGGGACGGTCCCCTCGAGTTCACGGCCCGCCACGAGAAGTACAGCCTCGTTTGCCACCAGGTCGTTTACGCGCTGCCCGAAGTCGAGCAGTACGTTGGGATTTTCGTGAACATCACCAACAGCCTCTCGACCCAGGAGAAGCTGAAACGGCTGCGGTCCGAGACCCTGCGCAAGGCCGAGGAACTGATGGAGCACCAGGTGCAGGCCGCGCAGGAGATGGCGCGGTTCCTGGGCGAGAGCACCGCCCGCAGCGAGGAGCTGCTCCGCAACATCCAGAGCATGGCGAGCGACAAGCTCAAGCTGCCCGGAGACAATTGGCTGTGGGATACCGGCACGTCGAAGTAGCGGTCGCCCAGAGCGCGAAGCGACCCGGAGATCCCTGCGGCGATGCGGTGCACGTGGAGCGAACCGAGGGCTACACGCTGCTGGTCTGCGCCGACGGCCTCGGCTCGGGGATCAAGGCCAACGTCGCCGCCACGTTGTGCGTGAGCCGCCTGGCGGCCCTGATCCGGAGCGGTTTCTCTTTGCGCGAGGCCTTCGCGCGTCTCGTGCGCACGATGAACGAGGCGAGAGAGCCGGGTCTGCCCTACGCGGCTTTCTCGGTGGCGCGGTTCCTGCCGGGGGGCGAGCCCACCGTGCTGAGCTACGAGGCGCCGCCCCCGGTGCTCGTGGCGCACTACACCTCGGTCGTGTTGACCGGCAACCGGTTCACCGTCGAAGGCGCCGAGGTGGTCGAAGCGGAATACCGGCTCGAACCGGGCGAGGGCCTTCTGCTGGTGAGCGACGGCGTCACCCAGGCCGGCATGGGCCGGGCCTTCCCCTATGGCTGGGGTATCGATCGCGTGGCCCGGTTCGCCCGGGACCACCGCCGCGGCGGTGCCGACCTCGACCTGCTGCCCGAAGCGGTGCATCGCCAGGCCCGCCGCTACGACGGAACCGATCGGGGCGACGACTGCACCGCCTGCCTCGCCCTGTGCCGGGAAGGCAAGGTCGTCACCGTCTTCACGGGGCCGCCGGCCCAGAAGGCCCTCGACGGAGCCGCCGTGGCGGCGTTCATGGCGGGCGACGGCGCCAAGGTGGTCTGCGGCGCCACCACGGCCAAGCTGGTGGCGCGCCACCTGGGCCGGGAGCTGCGGGTGAGGGAAGAGTCCCTCGATTCCATCGCGCCGCCCTATTACGAGATCGACGGCGTGGACCTCGTGACCGAGGGGGCGGTGACGTTGAACCAGGCGTTGAACATCCTCGACGAGGACCAGCGGCGGTACGAGCCGAATTCGGGCGTGTCCCGGTTGTGCGCCTTGTTGCGCGGCGCCGACCGGATCAATTTCCTTGTGGGCCGCGCACCCAACGCCGCGAACGAGGACATCGCCTTCCGGCAACAGGGTATTTTGTCTCGGGCCACGGTTATACCCCTCCTCGCGGAGCGCCTCCAGGAGGCGGGAAAGCTGGTGGTCGTCCGTTTCGCCTGACTTATACTGCCGCGCCGCGGGCCTGCGGGGACTGCGCGTGATGGGGGCAAGTGCGATGGCCCGGCCGACGTAGGACTACGGGGACTGCGTTCGGTGCTCTCATGGCCATGCCCCCACCCGTCGTGGGACCACGAGGACTGCGCTGGACGAGGTCCTCGCGACGACACAGACCCGTCATTGCGAGCCCCCAAGCCGCTTGCGCGGCCGCCATGATGAATGAAAAC
>CAYVOE010000062.1:0-16276 GCA_964452795.1 uncultured Nitrospiraceae bacterium | reverse complement strand
CGTAGAGGTTCCAGCGGTCGGTTCCGAATTTCCGGCTGAAGTAGTACTTCCCGGCCAGGGCGCCGATGATGAGGGGCAACCCGGCATGAAGAGGCTGCCCCACCCCCGCGACCAGGCCGTAGAAGAAGATGAGCGGCATGTTGAAGTAGGCCATGAGCCCGTATGCGGCCACGCCCAGGACGCCGGCGGCCGCGATCACTTCGGGATCGATGGCCTCGAGGAGCAGGGAGTCGCTCGAGCTGTTGGCCGTGAAGATCAGGCAGGCCTGGCGCGCGGCCACGGGCCAGGTGCGCGCGGCGAAGGGGAACTGGTCTGACGGAATCTGGTTGAGCTTCCAGAAGAACCACCAGAAGGCGAGGCTGCAGATGAAGACGATGGGTGCCATCACGAGCTCGGCCTTGATGAGGGAGGTGAACCGGGTGCGGGTCAGCTCAAGTTCGCGGAACTTCTGCGCCACGGGCCCCATGTCGAAGAGGGGTATGGGCGCGAACCAGATGTCGACGCCCTTGTATCCGCTCGAGATGAACACCGTTTCCTTGAGAAACGGCACGGCGAGGGGCTGGCCGGTGAGGCCGATGAGCCGGGCCGAGATGTACGACAGGAGCGGGGTCCAGACGAAGCCGAAGAACACGATGATCAGTCCCGGGAATCCCGGCACAAGGATCTGAGACACGGCGCAGAATCCGCCAATGCCGATGACGCACAAGACGATGGCGAGCCACACGGGGATATCGCCGCGCTCGCGGCTGGGCCGGCGGTAAGGCGGCTCGTCTGGCCCGGCGCCGCGCTCGGCTTCCTCGGCCTCCTGGATGCTCCGGATCTCTTCGCGGGAGAGGCGCCGGCGCGTGAGGGCCGACCGGCCCAGGTTGAACAGGCCGATGACGGCGATGGAGGCCGCCAGGCCGATGCTGACGCTCATCCAGAAATCGAAGCTCAGCACCATCTGGTTCACGAGCAGTCCCCGGCCCGGCCCCCAGTGTTCGAAGACGCCGAAGCGCAGAAGGATGGGGTTGCCGAAGACGCTGGTGAGGAGTATGGCGGTGAAGATGCCGAGAACGAGGCGGAAAGGCAGGATGAGCCCGGCCATGAAGATCATCATGTCGAAACTGACCGACACGAGGCTGGCCGGGAGGACGCCCTCGACGTTGCTGGTGAAATCGATGAAGGGGATGGGCAGGATCATGACGGGCTTGCTCATGAAGAGGCCCGTGACCACCGGCACCAGCACGTACACGGTTCCGAAGACGATGCCGAAGGTGGCCCCCACGCTGAACACGTTCCACCGCCACGACCGCTTGCCCGGCTGGGTGCCCTCCTCGCGGTCGGTGGACTCGGCGAGGGCCGTGGCGCCCTGGGCGGCCACCGCCGCCAGCGGGAACGGCAGGCGCTCGTTGTCCGAGGTGGCCCGGAAGATGAGGTAGCCGAGGCCGAACCAGACGAACCGGCCGAGGATGTAGCCGATGAGGATGAGCACGATGGGCCCAAGGAATCCTCGCGAATCGGATATCCACCAGTCTCGCGACATGAGGTTTCGCGACAGGATGCCGGGCGAATCGGCGGGCGGCACCACCCAGTCGGGAATGTCGCCGGCGATGGTGGCGGTCTGAGGCGACTGGAGCAGGTACTGGTTCCAGATGGTTCCGGCGAGGGGCCCGCCCGCCAGGGCCAGGTGCGCCAGTTGGACGGCCGCGATGGACGACGCCACGTAGAACAGAATGTACACTTCCTGGCGGCGGAGTTGGGTGAAGCTGCGGCGGGCAAGCTCGGCGAAGAGGATGATGGTCACCCACTCCGCGGCGGCTCCGAGGGATTGCCCCGCCACCAGCCCCAGATAGACGGAGCCGGGCATCATGATGACGGCGACGAAGACGGCGCCGATGACGGTGCGAATGGAGAAACCGTCGACGTAGGGCCCCCGTTCGAGGGTGGGGTCGGCGGTGGCGATGGCGTATTCCTCTCGGAACTGATCGGCCTCGCCGCGGTGCAGCTTGTCTCGAACGTCGCTCACGCCGAACCCTCCCCGTCGCATCCGCGAAACAGGGCCTGCCCTCGCGCGCGGTATGCCTCCTGTTCATCCGCGGGCAGGATGCGCCAGAGGAGCAACTGCTTGCGGAGCGCCTGGGTGAAACGGGGCAGCAAGCGGCGCCAGTTCTGCTGGTCGCCCGAGACGCGGACGGCGGATATGTGGTATTGGTGGACGCCCCGGTCTTCGCGGTAGCGCACCCGCAGCTCCGCCTCGTGGCTGATGCCGAGGTCGAAGGGGGCCAGCCATGCCCGGAACCGCAGCACGGGTTCCGCGTCTTCGCCGTTTCGTTCGAAGGCGGCCTCGAGATCGTCCACCGCCAGCTCGCCCACGGACACGCCCTCGACGCTTTGCAGGAACTCGTGGAGATAGGCCTGCATGGGGACGACGTTGTCCGGGGCGGAGACGAAAGGCAGGTAGAAGGCGATGCGGTCGCCTTCCGAGGCCTCGTCGGCCTCGATGCCGGCGTAGGTCTTGCGCTCGCGGGGCACGGCGGCCTGGAAGGCCAGGCGCGCGGGGTACACCGCCGAGAGCAGGACGATGGACATGGTGAGGACGGTTACGAACACCGTGGTGCCGGCGGAATAGTTGAGGCTGAGGCTCGGCAGGACGCCCGTAGCGAGGAGAAGCTTCGACGATACGGTGCCGAGGAGGTAGCCGGCGGCCGCGCCGAGGACGGCGTAGACCGACGACTCGGCCAGGAACAGAGACGCCACGTTGGTGGGCGTGAGGCCGACGGAATTGTAGACGAAGATCTCGCGGTGGCGCTCGTAGACGGAGCCGAGCATGGTGCCGAGGACCATAACGAAACCCAGCAGGAGGGGCACCACGATCTGGCCCGCCGCACTCAGACGGTTGCGGTTCACCGCGGCGTAGAGGGTCACGGCCTCGCCGTCGCTGGCAAGGATGGTGAGGTTGGACCGACGGGCATGGGCGGCCGCCTCGCTGTCCGGGTCCACGCCGTCGCCGGTGCGCACGGCCACGCTGCGAACGGTGGCGCCGAAACTTCGTGCGACCTCGAAGGGGACGATGGCCGTCTGGATGACGGGCCAGTGGGCGTACTCCCGGATGGTGGCGGTGGGCTCCTCCTCGGGGTCGGTCGCCTCGAGCAACTGCTGCTGGGCAAAGTTGGCGGGCGACAGGGGTTCGCCGTCGATGTCGCGCAATTGGTCGAACTTCTCGCCGTCGATAAGGCCGAGGAGCGGCAGCTTTTGTCCGAAGAGGAGGATGTCCGTTCCGATGTCGTCGGCGTCGAGGCCCAGGGTGTCAGCCGCGTGCTCGGGCAGAATGATCCCGAGTTCGTCGCGGTCCTGGAACCACCGCCCCGCCACGAGGGTGCCGGCGACGCCCGTAATCCGCGCTTCGGCGGGCTCCATGCCGATCAGCGCGTCGGCGACAAAGACGGGCGTGCGGGTTTCGGGCCCGATGTCCTCCGGAAGGGCCGGGGCGACGTCGATCTTGGACAGGATCCCGCTGGTGTCGGAGAAGTACCACGCCCGGCCGGCCACGGCGATGCCCCGTTCCCGGGCTTCCTCGGTGCCGTAGGTGCGTCGCAGCGAGTCGTACAACGGAAGCGGCATGGGCTGCCAACGCCGGTCCCGGGCCAGCATCCCGGCGTAGACCGGTTCACCTTCGCGATGGCGCAGGCGTGAGATGCTGATCTCCGGCACCACGGAGGTAAAGGACAAGAGGGTGTAGGTCACCAGGATCACGGTCATGGCCGTGAAAAAGGCCCGCTGCGGCCGGCGCCGGATGTTCGCAATGCCAAGGTCCACCGCCCGGGCCGCCACCGACCCCACGGCGCGGGCGTCCTCGTGCGTGCCCGTGAGCGACTGCTTGCGGTCGCGCAGCATCCGGTCGAACTTCGAGAGGATGAGGGCCGACACCGACACCGCCAGGGCGAGGATGATGAAGGCGATGAGCACCAGCATGGGCGTGAGGGTGAACCGGAAGGCCGGATGGATCACGGCGAGGAGGACGAAGCTGACGCCGAAAATGACCAGAATCCCGATGATCCGGCTGCGGATGGTCCCCGCGTTCACCACCAGGCGCTCAAGACAGTACGAGAAGGGTATGAGCAGGAGCAGATAGAACAGCACGCCCCGGATCATGTTGTTGGCCATGCCGAGGAGCTCGCTGTACGCGCTTGTTTCGAGGGCCCAGCCGCGTTCCGACGCCGTGCGATAGGCCGTGTAGTCGTTGCGTTCGAGGGCGGCCTCCGCCTCTTCCAGGTACTCCCGCGCCTCGCGGTGGAAGGACTCGACGCGGGGATTGCCGATGCCGTGCTGCTCGAACCGGTGGATGCGGTCTTCGTTGAGCAGCCACATGCTGCGGGCACCCGCCAGCACCCAGGACGGAATCGAATCGAGCTCGCTGAGGACATAGCCCGCACCGACGGGGTCCTCCGGCGTGTTGTTGATGAGGATGAGCCGCTTCTCCTGGGCGCCCAGGCCCAGCGTCAGGCGCACCCGCAGGCTCGGGTCCGCCCACATGGTGATGCAGTTCTCTTCGGGGTCGCCGCGCCAGCTGTCGCTGAAGCTGGTTCCCCACTGGTAAGGCGAGCTGTTGGTCGCGGCGTCGAGGATTTCGACGTCGAAAAGGCTCAGGAACCCGCGCGGCTCCGTGAGTCCGAAGAGGGTGACGGGTTTGCACGGGAAGGCCACCGGGCTCACGTACTGTACGAGGTTCATGATGAAAGTGGAGAAAGGTTGTTCGCCGGGGCGCGCCTGGTCCACGGCAAAGATGACGGACCCGTCTTCCGGTATGGACGTGACGGCCTCTCCCCCGCGCGACATCACCGTGAGATACTCGTTCACGGCCTTCGGATTGGCTTCGAGGAACGTCCGAGTGGCGAGCCCGTATGCCTCCACCTCGACGGTGTAGAACAGCGGGTTCGCCGTCGTGTCGACGAGCCCGTCGAACGTGAAGGCGCCGTTGTCGTCGGTCAGGACGACCGGCAGGCCGCGCGTTCCGAGCAGGTGCTTGTCACCGCGATACGTCTTGAGGGCGGCAACGGCCCGGGCCAGCCCGCGGTTCGGCGTGAGGTCGGAAGTCGAGTCGAGCCACACCACGCGGCCTTCCACGCGCCGCATCTTGTTTTCGAGGCTCGAACTGACGAAAGGTCCCTTCCAATAGGCGAAGGCCAGGATCAGGTTTGCCAACCCCGCCCGTTCGCCCTCGGCACGCTGAATCTGGCGCCGCAAGAGGCCGAAGTCGAGGTTCTCGAGGGTATCGTCGGGCGTATCGACGTAGCGGCGCTCGTCGTTGATGGTGCTCAGGGTGACGCCGGGTATGCCGGCGAGCGTGGCGAGCTCGCTCGAGAAGGCCGCCCGATAGGGGAAGTACGTCCACCAGCCCCGTCCGAGGCTCGAGTTCACGCAGTCCACGAAGGGGGTCACCGTGTGGGGCGTCACCTCCTCGTAGTTCGTCATGTAGCTCTTGGCGAAGCGGTCGATCTCGAGGGCGAGGGCGCTGAACCGGGGACGAAGCAGGTGCTCCATCTGACCGCGGAAGGCGCCCACGCAGAACAGTCCCATCCGCTCGGATCGGCTCGACAGGTCGAGGCCGACGAACAGCCCCGGCCGGCCCATGCGTGCCGTCAGGGAATTGCGCTCGTCCGGCGGCCAGCCCTTTTCGAGTCCGTCGACGAGGCGCCGAATGAACGCGGTCATGCCGCTCAGGTGCTGACCGTGGCCGCCTTCGAAGAGCAGGTAGAGGGGTCGGGGCGGCTCCTCGGGCAGGCCCTTGATGTAGCGCGCGAGCTCGAGCAATACGGCCGGACCGCAGGCCTGCTCGGCGCCGGGGGCTCGGGTGGGCGTCACGCTAATGGAGTCGTAGTAGGCGTGGAACACCACGGGGGCGTGGTCGACATCCGGCGCTCCGGGCGGCGGCGCGCCCTTCGTCAAGCGAGCCAGGATGTTCTTCCCCGTCGTCGGCTGCCAGTCCATGCGGCACTTCACCGTCACCGGCTGGCCGATTTGCGCTTCGAGTGCCGCCGCCGCGTCGGGATCGGCATAGAACCGCGGCACATTGGCGGGGATACTGATGAACTTCTTCCGGGCTTGGGCGCCGCTCGAGGGGCGGTCGCCGCGAAAGATCACCGCCCGGCCGCCGAACTCCTGGATGTTGAGCCATTCGGAGTCGCTGTCCCAGTTCATAAGGACGACGGCGCCGCTGATCGGCTTTCCGGCGAGTTCGGGCTCGGTCCCGCCGCCCACGTCGATGAGGGGGCCCGTGATCCCGTCGAGGGGCGTCTGGCTGGTCCGCGCGAGATTGGGCCACAGGGGATGGAGGGCGATTTCGGTGCCGTCGGACACGGTAAGGCTCGCGTGGTCGACGACGGGGACGGCAACCGGGAACTCCTGGATCTCGAGATCGTCCACGCCCAGCGCGCGCAATTGCTCTTCGATGTACTGTGCGGCGGCCTCGGCGCCCGCGGTGCCGGAGATGCGGCTGGGCGTCGAGGTCAGCGCGGTCAAGTGCCCCCGAATCTGATCGAGGTCGAGGTCGTCTCGCCGTCCGAACTCGGGGATGGTCACGTCGAGCGGATCGGGCCGGCCGAACCAGGCGGCCAGTCCGATCGTCGCGGCGACGAAGGCTATTGCGGCAAGTGTCCAGCGCATGAGCGATTCATTCGGCCCGGCGGCCCTCCCTTTCTCATCGTTACGATCCCCAGAACTGGTAGACCTGCATCTGGGCGACCGACCCGAAAATGAGCCACAGGCTGCCGACGGTGAACTCGCCCATGACCAGCCCCACAAAGAAGGGCAGGGCCTTCCGGTAGAGCTGAGCGCCGCCGTAGCGCGTGATCAGGGCCTTGGCGATCCAGCCCAGGAAAATCCCCGCCCACAACTTGTCCATGGACCACGTGGTGGCGGTGGCGTAACCCACGGGATGCCACAACCACCAGGTGAACCGCATGCGCAACGCCCCCAGGAGCAGGGAGAAGCCCAGTCCGAAGGCCGTGGCGAGGGTTGCGGCGATCTTGGGCTTCTGCGGAAAGGTCACGAGGGTGGCCATGCGGTTCCAGGCCTCAGAAGCGAAGGCGTCGCCGGCGAGACGGCCGCTGTAGCCGTGGATGTAGAGCGAGTGCAACAGGGCCCACAGGGCGGCCAGGGCGCCCACCACGATGGCCACCACAATGGCTTTGAACATGGCCCGCGACGTCATCCGCGTCAACTGGGCGAGCTTGAAGGCCTCCATGGTGTGGGCGGACACGTGGGCGCGGTAGGCCCGGTTGAACCAGAAGAACATGGTGAAGGACGCGATGTTGCCCTTGCTGAGGTCGTGGGTGCCCACGGCGTTCATGATGATGGTGTCGGGACCCATGTTGTGCAGGTCGTGGGCCGGCGGACCGAGCTCGGCGCGCATCCGCGCAATGGCCAGCGAGTACAGGAAGAAGATGGTGAAGAAGGTCAGCATCATGTACCACGCGCCGCCGAGCATCATGCCCTGGACCACCAGGAGGCCGAAGCACGCCAGAAACAGGATGAAGGTGGTTCGGTAGCGCAGGGGCTCGTGGGCGTCGTCGATCCCGCCGGGCCGGCCGGCGATGGTGCGGAACACGCCCGCGAGGTGGCGGCGCGACAGCCAGATGGCCAGAAACCCGATGGCGATGTAGCCGCCGCCCGACTGTTCCGTGAGGAAGGGGAACCCGGGCAGGTCGGTCATGCCCAGGGCGGAGGCCAGGACCAGTTGGAGGCGAAAGAAGATGTAAAAGAACCAGCAACTGAAGGCGAGGTCCGTGGGCATGAAGAAGGTCAGGCCGATCACGAAGGGATAGAGGTTGACCTCGGTGCCGGCAATGGCGTTCCAGGGGCGCTCGAGGAAATAGTCGCGGAAGGTGAAGGCCCGCACGATGGGGATCATGGGGATGCTCGGGTAGAGGTAGGCAATGCCGTTGAGAAGGTCGATGCCCCCGGTGATGGCGAAGGCGATCCAGAAGAGCCGGCTCTTGAGAAGCTTCTCGAGCTCGGTGGCCAGCAGCATGGGGATCTGGATGACGGGGAAACTGAGCTTCTCCCGTTCGGTCCATTGGTAGCGGAAGAAGAGGTTGAGAGTGAGAAGCGCCCCCATGAGGGCCATGAGAAAGACGAACCAGAAGGCGAGGGGCATGGCCCAGGCCCGCAGGACGTCCCACCGATAGAACGAGCTGTTTCCCACGGCGAGCCCGGTCATGGCGTCGGGATTGCTCGATAGGTAGGCCCATTCGGGGATGTACTGGAGCAGGACCTGTTCCCAGTTGTTTTGCGGATTGGCAAAGTACCGGGGGTAGCCGAGCATGGGAATAATGATCTGGAGCAGATCGTGGCTGCAGAAGGTGCCGGCAATGGCCAGCATGGCGTAGATCGTCATCAGCTCGGCCGGCGTCAGGGCGGCGCGAGGCCAGCGGGCCTTGAGCACCAGGTTGAATAGAGCGAGAAGGAAGATGACGAAGGTGACGTGAAAAAAGAGGGAAATGGCAGTGGAATGGCCCGAGTACCAGATGAGTTCCGATTGAACCACCCAGAGCGACAAGAGCGGAATCAGCGCGGCGCCGATGGCGATGGCGCGGCCCGTCACCAACGGAGGAAATGAAGCCGACGCATCGACGGATCGACGGCCTTCACCGTCCGTCAGACGCGCTTCGTTCGAGTCCATTCGCCCTATTGCCATCCAATCCCCCTCATTTCTCCCACGTTCTCCTTAACCCAAATCCGGACGTGAATGCAAGCGCGCGCGGGTTCCCGGTTTGCATTCCGTGGCGCCCAAACGTCACACTGCAGGGAGTATGAGAAGCGACGCAATCCGCGCCAACACCCCAAGGAGGGCCGCCCGGTGAACCCCAGGGCCTTTCACGTAATGACCAAGCCCACGGGCTCCCTCTGCAACCTGGACTGCAAGTACTGCTTCTACCTCGAGAAGGAGCGGCTCTACCCGGGAAGCAACCGTTGGGCCATGCCCGACGACGTGCTCGAGTCCTACATCCGCCAGTACATCGAGTCCCAGGAGGTGCCTGTCGTCAACTTCGCGTGGCAGGGCGGAGAGCCCACGATCCTGGGCGTGGAATTCTTCGAGAAGGTGGTGGCCCTGCAGAAGCGGTATGCCAACGGGAAGCAAATCGACAATGCCTTCCAGACGAACGGCGTTCTGCTCGACGACCGCTGGGGCGCCTTCCTGGCGGAGAACCGGTTCCTGGTGGGATTGTCCATCGACGGACCGCCCCACCTGCACGACTACTACCGCGTGGACAAGGGCGGGAAGCCCACCTTCGACCGCGTGGTCCGGGGCATCGGCGTGCTGAAACGCCACGGGGTGGAGTTCAACACGCTGACTTGCGTCAATCGGCGCAACGCGCGTCATCCCCTGGAGGTGTACCGGTTTCTCAAGGAAATCGGAAGCGGGTTTATGCAGTTCATCCCCATTGTGGAGCGCATCGCGGAGACCACGGGCCCGGACGGGCTCACCCTGATTTCGCCCGACCGCGGCGACGACGCGCATCTCGCCCCGTGGTCCGTGGAGCCGCGGGCCTACGGCGAGTTCCTGGTGGGAGTCTTTGATGAATGGGTCCGCCACGACGTGGGCCGGTACTTCGTGCAGATCTTCGACATCGCCCTCGAGGCCTGGATGGGCCTCCCCCCCAGCCTCTGCGTGTTCGCCGAGACCTGCGGCAACGCCATGGCGCTGGAGCACAACGGCGACCTCTACTCCTGCGACCACTACGTGTACCCGGAGAACCGCCTGGGCAACGTGGTGGAGCAGGGCCTCGCGAGCCTGGTGGAATCGGAGCAGCAGCATGCCTTCGGCCAGGCCAAGCGCACCACGCTGCCGCAGCATTGCCTCGATTGCGACGTCCGGTTCATCTGCAACGGCGAGTGCCCCAAGCACCGGTTCTTGAAGACGCCCGACGGCGAGCCCGGTCTCAATTACTTATGTGAGGGGTATAAGCGTTTCTTCCACCACATCGACCCGTACATGCGGTTCATGGCGCAGGAACTGCGCGCGAACCGTCCCCCGGCCAACGTGATGCGCCACGTCCGTATGCAGGACCTGGAGAAGCAGGGCCGGCGTCAGCCGGGGCCGAACGACCCGTGCCTGTGCGGGAGCGGCCGCAAGCACAAGAAGTGCTGCGGCCGGACGGGCTGAATCCGCCGGCGCGGACTTCCGAGAACGGGACGCGCAGACCTGCTTCGCACGGTCGGGTCGTGAACGAAATGGGCATTGGGGATCGCGTGGACCCTGTGGACGAAGGGGCCGTTCTCCGCGCCGACGGATGAGACCCGAAGCCGGGTGTCGTCCACCGCGTCTTCCGCGATGAAAGGACCTTTCTCCGCACCCTTCCCCGCCCTCGCGCGGTTCACTGCGCCAGGTGGCGCCAGGCCAGCTCCGACACGGCGCTCCGGATCCGCTCCTGATCGGCGGCGTCGAAGGATTGCTCCACTTCCCGCCAGAAGTCGTCCCACATGAAGCGCATCACGGCGCAATCGGTGGTGGCCGTTACGGTGGCGGTCCGCTCCTGCGTTTCCGTGAACTGCATGGTTTCGCCGAGCAGTTCGGGGGCCTCGATCTCGAGGTCGGGCGAATCGGTCTTGCGGACGATGGCGGAACCCTGCAACAGGATGAAGCCCTTGTTCTCGGCCTTCTCGTGTTCGCGGATCCAGAGGCCGCCCGCGGGCACGCTGCGCAGCGCCGAGATGCGCTCGAGGATGGCGGCCACGTCGGACCGAAGGGGCGAGGGCAGATCTTCCAGGACCCGAAGCTTTTCGATGCGTTCGATCACTTGGCGACTATCCATCGTCTACGTCCTTTCCGACGGCGCGGCAGGCCGCGCGATCCGAGGTCGGGAGACGTGTCGCACCCGACCCGCCATGGCTTGTGTAAGACGAAGATTTCCTTCCAAACCGGAACCCGGGCGCCCGGTATCGAGGAGCGCCCTTGCCTGAAACGGCAATACCCGCGTCCCATTGTAGATCGACTCCCCCGGACAAGACCACTCCCCCACGCTCCTCGGCCGGCGCGCGGGGCGAAGCGGGCCTCAGGCGGAGGGGACGAGCAGTGTCTCGAGCTCCCGGCCCAGGGCGTTCAGCTCTTCGAGGAACCGTTCCTGTGAACGGGTCGCGAGGCGCGTGCTGAGCTGCCGGTAGTACTCGATGCCGTTGAGCAGGTTGGCTTTGAACTCGGCGAAGTACTTGGGCGGCCGGGAGGAAAGCTCCTGGGCGTGGCGGCCGAGTTCCTTGCGCAGGTAGTCGAGGTAGAGCCGGAGCTCGCCGAGGAACATGTGGGGCCGATCCGCGTTGGCCAGCAGCGAGATGCGCCCGTAGATGTGGGACACCATCTCTTCGAGGGTGGCGATCCGGGAAAAATGGGCGATGTTGGGCCCGCAACACACGGCGGGCTCGGCCTTGGGGTCGATGCCGTGGCGGACCGTGGCGCCGCCGGCCAGGTCGTAGCAGATGCAGGCCTTGGCCAGGGCAGCCTCTTCCCGAAGGGCCAGTTGGGGCCCTTCGTAGTTGCGGCGCAGATCGGCCAGCTTCTTCTTGAGGTAGGCGCGGGACGCCGTGCACAGGCCCACTTCGGTGAACTCGTTGTTGAGCTTGAGAAGGCCCCGTGGACACGGGCTCCCGGGGTTGCCGGATTCGATCCGCTTCTGGCGGGCCCGCTCGCTGGCGGAATCGCGCAGCGTCCAGAAGGGCACGCCAAAGGGCGAGCTGTCGCTGAGATACACGTCGTCGTTTCCCGCGGCGGTCAGCTTGCGCAGGTGTTCGTCGTCCACGTTGGTGGCCTCGGGCACCAGCAGAAACGGCGTTCCCCAGCCCGCGCCGTCGAGGCGGTAGTTTTCGAGCAGGAACTCGTGTTCTTCGGCGGTGCCGATGCCGCCCTGGACGGTGACGCGGACGGGCAGCGGCGCCTCGGGGACGTGTCCGCCCCGCGATCCCAGCGCCTTGACGAGGAGGGCATGGGCGGTCTCGCGCAGGGCCTCGCGGTTCTTCATGAACTCTTCGAGAATCGGCCCAAGGAGATAACCGTCGGTGGCAAAGGCGTGGCCGCCGCAGTTGAGTCCCGACTCGATGCGGTATTCGGAGATCCACAGCCCTCTTTTGGCGAGGTACTTGCCCTGGATCTCGGCGGAGCGGTAGTCGCTCACCTTGAGCACCAATCGCTTGCGCAGGCGGCCCTCTCCGTCGGGGAAAAAATCGTCGAACTGGCCGATGTACCCGTACAGGCGGGGGTTCATACCCGCCGACAGGACCAGCGACGAGTTCAAGCCGCTCCGGGCGTAGCCGCGGAGCCCCGCCATGGCCGTGTTGTATTCGGGCGGGAGCTTCACCTTGCCCCGCCAGGTGTCGCCGTCCACCTTCGTCATGATGTTGACGTCGATGTCGCCGGGGACGGCTTGGGCGCGGAGGGCGTCCTGGCGGTGACGCTTCTCGGCGGGATCGGCGGTGGACAGCATGTCCTCGTAGGCCTTCCGGAGCGGGGACGGCGGGAGCATCTCGAAATACCGGGTGATCTCGCTGCCGGGCTCGAAGGGGGCGGCCTGGAGGGCGCGCACCTGGCGCTTCACCTCCGCGTCGACGAAATCGAGGTACGCCGTGATCCGCCGCGCCCGGACATCGTCGTCCTTGGGGTCCGCGGGCGTGAAGGGCAGGCCGGCCGCCTCCGCGTGGAAACGGTGCATCTGCTCGAGCAGGATGTCGTCGCCCAGCGCGATGACGGAGGATATGCCGTAGCGCGCCACGCGCAGCGGCGTGTCGACGGTAAATCCGGTGCCCATTACAGGAATATGAAAGGTGTGCGCGCGAGCCGCGGACACGTGAGCCATGAGAATTCCCCCCCTTTGTCGCCGACCGAAGCAGCCGGCCCGGCGAGGATACACGAAAAGGGGTCGAAATATCCAACGGCCGGAATGGCGAGGCGACCGTGGGCCGCGCGCTCGAGGCGCCGCGTCGGTTCCGAGGGGCGCGCCGTGGTAGACTGGCCGCCGTTGTGCGGGGGACGCCGGGCGGTTGCGACGGATTCCCTCTCGGATGCTGAAATCAATCGGACCGAGGAAGCAATGGACAAAGGTTTAGAGATGGGCATTCTGGTGCTGGTCCGCCACGGACAGGCCTCATTCCTTTCGGACGACTACGATCGGCTGTCGCCCCTGGGCGAGCGGCAGGCCCATCTCCTCGGCGAGTACCTCGTGCGGCACGAGATCTCCTTCGACGAGGTGTACGTAGGACCCCTGCAACGGCAGCAGCACACGGCCGGCATCGTACGAAAAGTGGTGATCGGCGCGGGTCGGCCCTGGCCGGAACCCCAGGTGCTCGAAGAACTGGTCGAGTTTCCCGCGGAGCGGCTCGCGCTGGAGTATTTCCCTCGATTGATGGCCGAAGACGAGCGGGTGCGGGAGTGGATGACCGCCTTCGAGGCCTCTCACGACGTGGCGGAGAAGGCCCGGCTCTTCCAGAAGGCCTTCGAGCTGCTCATGGCGAAATGGGCGCGCAACGAGCTCGGTTCTCACGAGGAGATCGAGCCGTGGTCCGCCTTCGAGTCGCGCGTCGAGGGGGCCTTGAAAGCCATGACCGACGGGAAAGGGTCGGGCCGCCGCATCGCGGCCTTCACGTCGGGGGGCGTCACGGCCACGGCCGTTCGCCATGCCCTGGACCTCTCTCCGGAAAGGACGATGCAACTGGCGTGGATGCTGAGGAACGGCGCCTTCACGGAGTTCCTCTTCACCCAGGGCCGGTTCACCCTGAGCAGCTTCAACGACGTGCCTCATCTGCCCGACCCGGAGCTGTGGACCTTCCGGTAGGAGGCCGCGGAAACCCTCGAATCCGATGGAACGGGCCCGCTTGAGCGGGATTCGCCAAGGGCTCCCGGCTTTCCGCAGCCTCCTTCACCGGGCTACAGGCCGATCTTGTCGGCCTCGAAGGATTCCGGCAGGCTCGCGATGGACCGGAGGAATTCCTTGTACCGATCCAGCGAGAAGGGCGGCTTCCCGAGGAGATAGTGGTTGCCTCCGGATCGGCCGTCGATCTCCCAGGTCATGAGGAAGAGCCGGTGCTCGCCGTGGCTGACGCGGATGCGGCCGAGTTCGCGGTTGATGTTGGGTCCGACGCGGAACTCTCCCGCCAGCCGCTCTTCCCCGCTCCAGGCATCGACGACCCGGAATTCGCCGCGACGTTCCTCGCGCGTGTCGTTGGACGCCACCACGCGGCAGTGCCAGTCCCGGGGTTCGTCGAGCATGATGCAGAAGGGCGCCTGGACCCGCTTGATGTAGTGGTACGCCAGCTTCTTTGCGAAGTAGTAGTCGACGACGGCGTCGGAGAACTGAGGCCAGCAGTCGATGACGTTCCACCAGATGATGCCGGTCTTGCGCCATTTGGCGATGCGGAACATCTCGATGAAGTACTTCTTGGCCTCGGCCTGGCTGATCTGGGAGGCCAGGACGAACTCGGGCAGGCTCTCGGGGAGGAAGCCGAACATTTCGCGGACCTGGTCGGCCATGAGCTTGACCCGGTACTCGAAAGGTCCGCCGCCGGGCTTGGGATCGGTGCAATGGATGCGCCAATACTCGTTGCCTTCCCAGGGCCAGATTCGGTCTTCGGGAATGAAGCGGCGGATGCTCGAAACGTTCGGGCAGCCGTGGTAACCGATCTCGCTGGCGAAGTGGGCGGTGTTTTCGCTGTAGAACGTGCCCTTGAAATAGTCTCGGGGTCCCCAGAGGTGCTGCTCGGGCAACAGCGAATCGGCGGCGCCCCGTTTGACCGCCTCGGGCGACACGTAGGGGGAGCTCGGCAGGTAGGGCCGATAGGGGTCGCACTCCGCGCACACCTGGGGCAGCACCTCCCGGGTGATGCGGTTCGTGGCGGGGTCGAGGCCGTGCTGGACGTAGGCGGCGTCGATCTCGTTGTCGCCGCACCACAGGATCAGGCTCGGGTGGTTGCGCAGCTTGCGCACCACGGCCCGCGCCTCCTCGCGCACCTGGGCGAGGAACGCTTCGTCCTGGGGATAGATGGCGCAGGCGAAGGCGAAGTCCTGCCAGACCAGGATGCCGTGCTCGTCGCAGAACCGGAAGAAGGTCGTGTCCTCGTATACGTTGCCGCCCCAGCACCGCAGGATGTTGCAGCCGAGGTCGTCGCAGAGCCGCAGGACCTCCCCGAGTCGTTCGGAATCGCGGCCGTGGAAGGCGTCCAGGGGCACCCAGTTGGCCCCCTTGCCGAAGATGGGTTCGCCGTTGATGCGGAAGAGGAACTCACCGCCCTCGTCGGGCCGGGTGATGTCGCTTCGCTCGAGGCGCACGGTGCGGAGGCCGACGACATCCGTCCGCTCGTCCACCACGTTGTCGCGGTGGACCAGCCGGCAGGTCACCGTGTACAGGTTGGGCTCGCCGTATCCCTTGGGCCACCACAGCCGGGCCGACGGGATGCGGATAACGGAGCGGCCCGCGACAAAGGCGGGGCGTTCGACGTGGGTGAACCGGTGGTCGCCGCAGACTCCCTCGAACCGGAGCTCAAACTCGTCGAGGCGGCTTTCGTCGGTCTGGAACCGCCAGCTTACCCAGAGGGTCGCGTCGTCGCCGTGCAGGGTGGTGCGGGCATAGGCGAGGTCCACCAGCTCCGTGGGGTCGTGGATATCGAGGCGGACGGGTCGCCAGAGCCCCGCCGACACGGCCCGCGGCGCGATATCCCACCCGTACATGTGCGGCGCCTTCCGCACGTGGAGCTGATCGTAGTTGGTGGCCATGGCCACCTGGGACGGCTCGTAGCGTTTGGTGCGCGCGGCGCGGACCGCCGACCGCAGACGCACGGCCAGCTCGTTGGGCCCTCCGTCGCCGCGAAGAACGGACCCCACGTCGAAGGCCTGCTCGATGAGCATGTTGGCGGATTCGCCCACGCAGATCCCGTTGAGCCAGACCGTGGCGAAACAGTCGAGGCCCTCGAACACGAGCCGGACGTCCCGGCCGAGGGCGTCCGCCGGTGTCGGGAACGACGTGGTGTACCACCATTGATGAGATTCGTAGGCCTGTAGTTCGAGTATGTTCGCGCCGTAGTAGGGATCGGGAAGCTTCCCGGCTTGCACCAGGTCCCATTCCACGTTGCCGGGCACCCGGGCCGGAACCTGGGGAAGCTCCGCATTCGCCAGATCCTCGGGCGAGTCAAACTCCCGCTCGCCTTCGGGGAAGTACACGAGGCTCCACGGCCCCTCCAGATACACACGCTCCATCTTCTTTCCTTGATCCGTCCTGGTTGATGGTTTGGGTGCGCCATTATACCCCGGAGGCGCCTC